>CAMJHW010000011.1 GCA_946405645.1 uncultured Bacteroidales bacterium | reverse complement strand
GAGTGATGGACAGGGCGGCCTGCGAGATCATGCCGGCTTTCTTGGCGTACTCGACAGACAGCTTGAGATTGCGGTGGTCGTTCAGGCCGCAGAATGAACGGGCGATGTCGGTGCCCTGCTTTTTCTTGACCTTGAACATGAGTTCACGGACGTCAGCCGGTACTGGATACATGCGGATGGCGTTGAGACCGCGCTCCAGCATATGGGTCTGGATGCCTACCTTATGGAAAGGAGCGGTCCATTCGCGGACGGAGCGGTTGGGGTTCTCGCCGTAAAGCAGGTTAACCTGCTCGAAGGCTCCTCCGTTGGTCTCCACGCGGTCGAAGCAGCCCATGTCGATGATGGCGGGAGCCACCTGGACGAGCTGGTCCACACGCGGCTGGTACCTTCCCGAGGACTGCCACATATCCCTGTATACGAGAGAGAATTTTATTTCACGTGCCATATTTGTTTATATTTTGGATTCTTAAGAAGCCGTAATCATACAAATATAGTAAAAAAACTCGCCATTTCCGCCCCTCGCGTAGACATTATTGAGTTTTTTTCTGCCACCGCAATAAAATATTTTGTCAATCGATTTTTTTCATTACCTTTGCAGTCCTAATACGGTGCGATTAGTTCAGTTGGTAGAGCACCAGATTGTGGTTCTGGGTGTCGTGGGTTCGAGCCCCACATCGCACCCCAACTGTAAAGGGGACGACTCATGTGGGTCGTCCCTATTTCAGTTGGGGTGCGTCGCGCCCTTCCAATCCCTATTCGTGCGGGTTTTCGCCCTAAATCCGCGCGCAGTTCCCCTCCGCCCATAACAGCTTGTACAGGGAAACTATAATGAGGTGGGTTTATGTGTACAAGGGGTTAGCAGAAACAGCTGAATTCGGGAAAAACAATACAACTTGTACAAGTATATCCCCTCCAACTGTATATTTCTGTACAAGCAGTATGCGTGACGCCCTATAGTTGAAGTGCTGGAAATACCTTCGGAATTCCCGGTTATCGTCGATTCTGCGAAAGAGTAATTTGATGCAACGATCTCTGACTGAATTGCATCTATTATGATGTAAACTTTAAACGGGATGATACTATGAGAAAAATGATGTTTGCCGTAGCGGCTGGATTGCTCTGCTTCTCCATGGCTGTTTCTGCGCAGAACCGCTTCAGCGGCGCGATAGAACCGGGCGCCAAGTTTTTTTTCGGCGATAAGACCGGGGGATCTTTTGGGGCAGATGCCGTCCTGGGCGTTTTACATAACCGAAAGCTGTTTTTCGGACTCGGAATAGGATGTGACCTGCAGTACTTGGAGAATGAGCAGTATAATCCGAATATTCCCGCAGACCGGCCTAGGATAGAACCTGATTTCACGCAGCCGAAAACACTGAAGACCAAAGAGATTCCGTTATTCCTTAATGTTAAGTATTATTGGGATTCCGAGAGATTCCGCCCGACTGTTGATTGCCGTGCAGGGATGTCTTTCTCAATGTATGGAGTTGGAGGAAAGTTTTTGTCTGTTGGAGCAGGCTGCCGGTATGATTTGACGGCTAACACCGGTCTGGCTTTTCGTGCTTATTATGAACTAATGAGGAGCTGGTACGCCGATGATGTTTATGACAGTTATCTGGGCTGGTTCAATTCGATTGGCTTACGGGTCGCTTATGAATTCTAATTCTAAAGGGTGCGAAAATGAGAACGATCGTCAGAAAACCATTGTTATTGGTATTGTCGATATTTGTCGGCTTAACTTGCCTTTCCGGGCAGGAAGTCGGTTCCGGCACTTTTGAGATAGGCGCAGGATTGAATATATACGGGACGCTTGGTTCCCATGGTGGCCCTTACAGGTATTTCAGTCCGGGGATATATGGCGAATACCGTTACGGAGCCGCGGAGCGTTTCGACATCGGAGCACAGTTGAACTACAGGTTCGGAAATGGAGCGTCCGACTACTTTGTTGATTTCGGTCAATGGAAGCTACGGTTCAATCAGGTCAATCTGAAAACTGTGGCGGACTTCAAGATGCGCCCTTCACGGGCTGTCCGTCCGTTCATCGGTGTCGGTGCCGGAGCAGGGTTTATTAAGGAAGAGCGCATCGGAGACCTCTCCATAGTCAGCTGGACAGTATCTCCCGTGAAGAAGTGGTTTTTCGGGACCGTAGGACCGAGATTTGGCCTTCATATAAAACGCTTCCGTGTCGCATTTGAGATGGATCTCGCATTCGACATGGAGCATTGGGATTCCATAGCTGCCGCCACCGCCCTGAATGTCGGCTATTCATTCTGATCCCATCTGAAGTGGGATCATCAAATAGCCCCGAAACTTTACAGCCGCGGTTTCTTGACGATTCGGACAATGAGGGAGATCAGGTAGATGATGACGCCATAGAAGACCGGAATCAGGCCGATTCTCATCCCGCCGAAGAAAACATTGGGGGAGATCAGGTCGAATAAGCCGCTGACCCCTCCTCCCAGGTCGGAGGCAACCTGCTGGAATGCCTGGAACATCTGGTACATGCCGATAAGGTAGGTCAGGAATCCGAAAACAAGCGCGAAGGTTCCGATCTCCTTGATCCACCGGGGAGCTTTCCAAGCGGCGAAGAAAATAGCGACCAGAAGAATGGTGAGGATGGTCATATATCCGGCTCCTCCCTGCATGAAAATCTTGAACATAGTATTATTGTTTTACGGGTTTGACTTTCTGTGACAAATGTAAGGAAAGGACGTACTTTCCCAAAGCCGAAACCCCACTTACGGAAGTTAAATCCCCAATGTCGCCGTTTATATTGGCAGAACCCCGGTCCGTTTGCTATATTTGTGCAGAGAATGAAACGGCTTCTGACCATATCCTATTGGATAATCGCCATCCTTCTGGTGGCGGTCGTTCTCAGCAGTCTCGAATACACGTTCCTGGAAGCTTTGTTTATCGGAACGCTGTTTCTCCCCGGTGCCCTGGCGGCCAGGTATTTCTTCCCCAAGGTCAACTACAGCAAAAAGTCGTCCGGTATCGGGGAGACAATCTTTATTGTGCTGGGGATCTTGTTGGGGGAGATCCTTCTGTTCATGATCGCCCATTTTTGCATTCTCACCTTCCGGGGGGATCTTCCCGGGCCTCTAGTGGATCTGCCCGACCTTCCTCACATCTTGTCGAACCCCGTTTTCATTGCCGTCATATTGACTGCCCTTGCTGCAGGCAGCTATTTCTTCGAAGCGTGGCTGGACAAGAAGCACCCGAGCCGGCCTGGCACCATATCTTTCATATCGGACAGAAAGCCGGTGACGCTGTCATTGAACGAAATCCTTTACGTGGAATCCAACGATGACGCTACTTGCATCGTTGCTTCCGACGGCCGGCGCTTCAAGAACTATACTCCCATCTCCCAATGGGAAGCTACGCTATGGCCGCATTTCATCCGCATCCACCGCTCCTTCCTTGTGAATAGGTCTGCGGTAACCCGGATTGATGTCGACCTTCTGTACATCGACGACATCCAACTGCCCATATCCCGGAAGTATAAGGATACGGTCTTCAATAATCTTTAGGTGTTTAGGAAGATCCTCGCCTGGATCCCACGGCTCACGAGTCTATTTGACGCGCTTGTAGGTCTTGGCGCGGCGGCCTTCGGTGTCGAAGGGGCTGCGGGCGGTCAGGAGACCGCTCTCCGCGTCATAGGTGAATATCAGTCCCCATAAATAGTGCTCCCAGCCGCCGCCGGCCGCAGGGATGAACTGGTGAGTGACGTTTTCGGGAGTGAAGACGCGCTCGACAGCGGGATCGTCCATGTCCTGCCAGGTCCCGACGAGCGGGCTTGAGGTCAAAGCGGCAAGATATGCGGCGTCGGCGGAACCCGCGTCAACCTTCTCCATGGATACGGTGATGCCGCGCTCCTTCCTGTCGCTTTCGTTGAAATGCGACAAAGTCTTGTCCTTTCGGTTGATGAAAAGGTAGGTGTCCTCTCCATACCTGCCGACGAACTCGAGAATCTTCTCGTCCGGTCCTACCCCGAACATGTCCTCGTCCATCTCGTTGTAGGTATAGTTGGTCTCGGGGATGGCTGCGATAGGGATGTCGGGCAGACTCCTGTCCTTGATGCGTATCTGGTATTTGTCGATGGAGATGTAGAAATCATACATGTCGGCGTCGTTGTCCGGTACACTCTCTTTCACATGCCAGGTGCCATATGCCCAGGAGTATCCGCTGGTGAGGATGCCCTGGTGGCTGAGGTTGACTGTCTGTGCGCCAGTCGTGAATGATGCGGCGAAAAGGAGCGGCGCCGCGACGGCCGCAATGAGGAGTCTCGTTTTCATCTTCGTAAAGGTTTATTGCCTGTTGCGACGGTTGAGCTGCCGGACTATGCGGCGGATGACAACGTCGATGGACTGGTCGGGCTCGATGATGTTGTAGTCCTCCCAGAAATTGTCGTCAGCGAAGTCGCTGACCTGGTCGGAGAGGATATCCTTGAATTTGACACGGTCTGCCGGGTCGATGGCTATGCCTCCGTCCTTATGGTCCGTCACTGCCATTTCGGCTGTTACGGAGAAATTGCTGCGGAACAGTGAACGCTGCTTGCGCACGTTGAATCCGAGATCGACGCGGCAGTAGTCATAGTACCACTTGTCGTCGATGCAGCGGTAGCTTACAACATAGTCCGCCCGGTTCACGGCGAATTGCATTCCCGGGGAGCGCTTGACGATGAAGATCCTTGCCGCCTCCTCCTGCCGTCCTTCGAAATCCAGCGACAACTCAACGCGGCCGATGGCCAGGCTCTCGGTCTCGATATAGACCGTGCCCTTGAAGAGTATCCCGTCTTCGCGGTTCTTGGGCGTGAACCGTACGGCATAGAACGACCTTCCGTCGTATATTGCCGTGCCGTCAAGGTCGAAATTATACATGGTCATAGCTTCTTCAAGCCCGACTCCGGCGAAGGGATTCTTGACCATGTCGATGGCCAGCGCGGTGTTGATACCGCCCTGGAGCTTGATGAAAAGCGTGTCCGTGCTGTCGTAATTGAGGGTTCCGCGTCCCTTGTAGATGCCGACCCTGTCGGCGGAGAATCCGCTGTAGGAAGCCTTGTCTATATCGATGACTGCCTCGTTGAGTACAAGGTATTTGGCCGAGCCCTTGCGGATCATCTCACGGTAGAAAGCGGTCATTCCGACCCTTTCGGTAGGGTAATTGTCTCGGATCTTGTAGTATGCCGCGCGGAAGATGGCCAGTCCGTCCATCGCCCTGACCATGGCCGGGTCGAGCTGCAGGGACATCGGGACCAGGGAGATTTCCAGAGGACGCTCCTGGGTGTGGCCGGAGAACTCGCTGACCTTGATGTTGCGGGTCAGGAAACCGAGGTGGCTGATAACAATCTCGGCGTCCGGAGCGGTGTCCGCGGGAATCTTAAGGGAGAAAACGCCTTCGGAGTTGGATACGTTGCTGATCCTGGAACCGGAAAGGCTTACGGAGGCGAAGAAGAGCGACTCGGACGTGGAACTGTCCAAGACGTGCCCGTGAAGGGTAAGCACGTCCGAGTCCTGTCCCGACGCCGCGAGGGTCAGGAACAAGGCGGTCAGCGCCGCGAAGATTTTCTGGAAAACTGTTTTCATATCGTTAAGATTCAGGTATCGGATGTCAATCTACGGTTACGTTGCCGGAGTGGGTGGTTTTGGTCCGGACGATCATGGAACCGTCACTGTCGTACCAGTCCCATTCCACGTGGACGACAGGTTTCTTCCCTCCGGTCGGGAGTATGCCTTCCAGCGGGAAGGAAACATAAGTTCCCGCGTAGTGGAAGAGAGGAAGGGCGTAATCTTCATTCTCTGGGCATTCTCCGTGCGCATTGTGGCGCATTTCGAAATATAGGGTGTCGGCATTGCTCCTTACATTGTCATATACGAGGTTGATGTCGTGGTCTTCGTTGGCGGGATTGGGGAGGGCAAGGGTGACGTACCCGTTGAGATAGCCTCCGGACACCCAGGCCTGGGTAACGCTGACGCCGTCATGGCCGGCAGCTTCGGCTTCGTCCGTGCCGGCGACGAGGGGAGCCGTCGTGAAAGCGGCCATGAAATCCAGCAGGCGGATGTTGTACTCGTCGCTCCGTCCTTCCACTTTGGACATCACGTCGCAGCTGATCATCACGCGGCTGATGGAATCGGGGATCATGGATCCGGAATTGTTGTCCACGATGTAGTATGTGAGACCTTTGTCGGTCAGGAGTTTGTCACGTGCGATTCTCGTGCACATCCCGGTTTCGGAGTAGAGGTACTCGTCATTGGGAAGGCAGGATACGGACAATGCCGCTGCGGCGACCAGCGCCAAGGCTATGGAATGGAATGCTTTCATCTCGTTACGGTGTTTTTTCTTGTTGTTGGATGGCAGATGATCTGGATGTCGACTCCGTCCACCTTGTACCCGCGGTAGCGCTTGGACTTGATGCGCGACTCGACCATCTCCAGGAGTTCGTCGTCCATTACGTCCTTGAACTCATTGTTCACCGTGTCGTAAAGGTGGAGATGCTTGAAGCCGTTGACGTCGAAGTACATCTTGTTGTTGGCGCTGAACCTGTGGGTGTAGATGCCGAGCAGGGTCATCTGGGTGAGGATGTTGTACACTGAGGCCACCGTCACCCGGGTGCCTCCCTTGCTGTCCAGGAGTTCGCAGACCTGGTCCGCGCTGGCGTGGCCGAGGCTGAGCATGGCCTCGTGCACG
Organism: uncultured Bacteroidales bacterium; assembly: GCA_946405645.1. Next base: position 13,938 of record CAMJHW010000011.1, on the reverse strand, counting down.
GCCAGCCTCTGGGGCGTAGCCTTGAGGGAGTGCCGCTTGAGAACCGACTTGAATCGGTCCATGGCGGAAAGATCCTTGGTCTGAGCGTTCATAATCCGGATAATCTGATTCACAAAGTTAAATAAAAAAAGATTAAATGCTTATATTTGCAGTTCATAAAAGAAGATTATGGAAAAAACCAGGCTTTTGATCATCGGCGGGGGTCCTGCCGGCTATACAGCTGCCATCTATGCGGCCCGCGCCGCGCTGTCTCCCGTTCTCTACGAGGGTATGGAACCGGGCGGCCAACTGACCACCACCACTGTAGTCGAGAATTATCCCGGATTCGCCGACGGCATAGATGCCAACCAGCTGATGGACGCGATGCGCGCCCAGGCCGCAAGACTCGGGGCTGACATCCGTCGCGGGACCGTCGTGAAGGCCGACCTCTCTTCGAGGTCGTTCCGTCTTACGACTGACGAGGGTGCCGAGATCGAGGCCGAGGCAGTCATTATCGCGACCGGAGCGGCCGCGAAGTACCTCGGGCTCCCCTCGGAACGCAAGTTCCGCGGCCTTGGCGTCTCGGCTTGCGCCACTTGCGACGGCTTCTTCTATCGCAAGAAGGACGTCGCGGTAGTGGGCGGAGGCGATACCGCCTGCGAGGAGGCCACATACCTTGCCGGCCTTTGCCGCAAGGTCTATATGATAGTGCGCAGGGATGTCCTCAGGGCCTCAAAGGCCATGCAGCAGAGGGTTGCGGACACTCCCAACATCGAGATACTCTGGAACTGCAATACGCAGGAGGTGCTCGGCGACGAATACGGCGTCACCGGAGCCAGGCTCGTCAGAAAGGATGGTACTGTTTTTGATATCTCCATCGACGGCTTTTTCCTGGCCATCGGCCATCACCCCAACTCCGACCTGTTCAAGGAGTGGGTCGCCACGGACGAGCTCGGCTATATAGTCACGGACGGCAAGTCCACCCGCACGAGCGTCGAAGGCGTCTTCGCGGCCGGCGATGTCCAGGATCCGACCTACCGGCAGGCGGTCAACGCCGCAGCCTCCGGCTGCCGCGCCGCCCTCGATGCCGAGAAGTATTTAATGGGTATTTAAGTGAAAGAAATGAGACATACCAAGTTAGTCGCAGCGCTTGCGGTCTGTTTGCTGGCCGTCTTCGCCTGCAAGTCCGAATATGAACTGCTTCTGGAAGGCAATGACGTGGATGCCAAATATGCCGCCGCGTTCTCATATTTCAACCAGGGCAAATTCCAGAGGTCCGCACAGCTGTTCGAGTCCCTTTCTCCGTTGACCAACGGTACGGAACGCGCCGACACTGTCCTGTACTACTGGGGACTCAGCAACTACCGTTACCGCGACTACTATACCGCCGAGACCAATTTCACGACTTTCGTCGCCACCTATCCCTTCAGCCCGTTCGCGCCCGACGCCGGATTCTACCGCATCGACTGCCTCTTCCGTCAGACACTCAGGTACGAACTGGACCAGAAGCCCACCCGCAACGCCATCTCGGCCATCAACCAGTACCTCAAGGAGAATCCCGAGAGCCCCTACCGCCCGTTGTGCGAGAACATGCTCTCCGAACTGAACGGCCGCCTGGACCGCAAGGCTTATGAGAATGCCCGGCTCTATTACAAGATGGAGGATTACCAGGCCGCCACTACGGCGCTCAAGAACGTGTTGAAGGACAATGCCGACAACATATACCGAGAGGACATCCTCTATCATCTTGCCATGTCGTCGTACAAGTATGCCGATATGAGCGTCCAGTCCAAGCAGCGTGAGCGTTTCCTCCTCTTCGTGGATGATTATCTGAATTTTGTGGGCGAGTATCCGGAGTCGGACTATCGTCGTGAACTGGACGGACTGTACAGGCGCGTGCAGCGCATCCTCGGCCGCAATACCACCATCCCCGGAATGACTCCGGAGGAAGAGCAGGAAGAGGAGATTGAAAAATAATGAAACTTTCCGTGCGGTGCGCGGAGTATTCATTTTGACAGAAAATACAATCGATATGGAAAACAAGACAAAGAAAGTCCCTACCAACACCATCACGCGCGACGTCAAGGACCTTGCAGCCCCGACCGGCAATATCTACGAGTCCGTCGTCATCCTCTACAAGCGCGCCAACCAGATCGCTCTCGCTGAGAAGAAAGAGCTGAACAAGAAACTCGAGGACTTCAAGAACGAGCGCGACACCATGGAAGAGGTGTTCGAAAACAAGGAGCAGATAGAGATCTCCAAATACTACGAAAGGCAGCCCAAACCCGACCTGGTGGCCATCTCCGAGTTCGAGAACGACGAACTCTTCTACAGGAAGGCCAAGCAGGAGGATTAAGCTTTATGCTCAAGGCCTTAAGCGTCAGTAATTACGTATTGATAGACTCTCTGGAGATTCAGTTCCCGGAGGGTCTGATCATTATTACGGGACAGACCGGCGCAGGCAAGTCCATCATCCTGGGGGCCCTGTCTCTGCTGATGGGAGCCAAGGCCGACGCTACCGCCATTGCCGACGGAGCCGATTCCTGTGTGGTGGAGGCGGAGTTCGAAGCCGGCGGCGGAGAGCTCGCCGCGCTTCTTGAAGAGAACGGAATCGAATCGGACGGGAATATCCTTCTCATCAGAAGGGTCGTGTACCGCACCGGCCGCTCGAGGGCCTTCGTCAACGATTGCCCCGTCAGTCTGCCGGTACTGACCGCTGTCTCATCACACCTTATCGATATCCATTCCCAGCACCAGAACCTTCTTCTGACCGACTCGCGTTTCCAGCTGTCCGTGCTCGACTCTTATGCCGGTAACGGCAATCTGCTGGACGCTTGCAGGAAGGCTCATTCGGAACTTCTCACCCTTCGCTCGGAGCTTTCGCTAGTTTCCGGAAAGCTGGAGAGGCTCAAAGCCGAGAGGGATTATAACGAAGCGCGTTTCCGTCAGCTGGACGCCGCGGCGCTCCGGGACGGCGAGCTCGACGAGCTCGAGGCCGAACAGCAGCGTCTGGCCAATGCGGAGGAGATCAAGGAGAACCTCTGCGGAGCCGAAGCTTTCTTCTCTCCGCAGGACGATTCCATCCCTTCGCCCGATGCAGGGCTCAGGAACTGCATTCAACTGCTGACCAAGGTGTCCCGTTTCCTTCCGGAGACGGGCCCGCTCGCGGAGAGGCTGTCCTCGGTGCGGATAGAGATGGACGATATCGCCTCCGAGATATCTGCCCTCAACGGGCGTCTGGAGGTCTCCGCAGACCGTCTGCAGACCGTTGAAGAAAGGCTTTCCACGCTCTACGGACTGCTCAAGTCGCATTCCTGCCGCACGATAGCCGAGCTCATCGCCGTGCGTGACCGCTATTCCGACGCGCTCTATGACTCCGACTCGCTCGAACTCCGTAAGGAGGAGCTGGAGAAGGAGTCGGCGCAGGCTGCGGCGCGGCTGGACGGGCTGGCAGCGAAGCTGCACGCTGCCCGTACCGGCGCCGCCGGCTCTTTCTCCGAGGCCATTTTGGCCTCGCTCCGTTTCCTCGAACTTGACCGCTCCGTGTTCTCGGTAGCGTTCTCGGAAACGGCTCCCGGTCCCACCGGCATCGATTCCGTGCGTTTCCTTTTCTCGGCCGACGGCCGTGAGCCGGTGGAACTGTCCAAATGCGCGTCTGGCGGAGAGCTCTCCAGGATAATGCTCAGCCTGAAGGCCATGATGGCCAAATACACGGAGATGCCGACGCTGTTCTTCGACGAGATTGATTCAGGCGTCTCCGGAAGCGTTGCGGACAGGATGGGATCGATGATCTGCGGTATGGGAAACGACATGCAGGTGTTCGCCATCACGCACCTTCCGCAGGTGGCGGCCAAGGGGAATGCCCATTACCTGGTCACCAAGTCCGACGATCCTTCCGGCAGGGTGGTTTCCACCATCCGCCAGCTGGATGCGAGGGAAAGGGTGATGGAGGTGGCGCGTATGCTGAGCGGCAGCGTCGTCACCGACGCTGCCGTTGCAAATGCGAAGGCTCTTCTCGAACCTTAGTTTACTAGTGTGATACTGAAATCCTGACCGTAGACGATACGTCTGACGGCTTTGTTGGCGTGCCCGCCCCTACGGTCGAAACTGAAGTTGGACTGGAGGCCGCGCATGTTCTCTTCGTCGAGCTTGTCCGGCCAGCGGCGACCGTATTTGGAGCACATCTTGATGAAGTTGTAGGCGGTGTCGTAGCCCTGGAATGCGAACGGCCCTGGCTCGGCGTTGAACAAGGCGCGGTACCTCTTCAGGAAACGCTGCACGGCCGGCGAGTCGTAATCGACGAAGTAGGAGATGGACACGTGCAGGTTGGCGTTGTGGAGATATTCCACTTCGATGGTGTCGAAGGAACGGATCTTGGACAGGCTGTAAAGCGCAACCTTGTCCCTGCGGTTGTTCCTGAGAGCCAGTCTGTTGGCATTGCGGACCACATCGGCTACGAACGCTTCGCTCTCCGAAGCCACCAGCAGGCGGATGGTGCCGCCGGCGCCGGGGCTCTCGATGCTTCCGGCGATGTTCCTCCCCTCGAACAACCCGTAGGAGAGGTTGGTGTAGGGGATTCCGGACTCCTGGAGCCTGGTGACAAGAATACTGGCCGCAGCAGAGAGTGTGGCGTTCTTTTCCGTCAGGAGTACTATCCTGTCGCCGGTACGGTAATCCTCTGCGAGCCAATTGACGAGATCCTCGCTCTGGTTTTCAGATGAACTGGGTGCCTGGATGACGTTGTTGTATGCTCTGGCCAGTTCGATGGCCTTGGGCTCGAGCGGAGACACGATGGGAGTGGTCGAAGGGCTGAGCCTGATTGTGCTGGCCAGGTCGGTGGTGGAGATGGGGCCGATGACAACGTCGCAGGAAGAGAGCTTCTCGGATGTGACCGGGATGTTCCCGCCGACAACGTCATAGACGCTCAGGTCGACGTTGACGCCCTCGGCCTTGAGGTCGTGGGCGGCCAAAAGAACGCCGCTATAGAACTCGAGGTTGTTGTCACTTGGCGACTTGCTCGCATTGAACGGCATTATGAGCGCCGCGGTGACATCTTTCTTTCCGGTATAAAGGAACTCCTCGGCCTTCTCGGTGATGGCCTCTCCGATGGTTTCGAAGATGCTCTTCTGCTTGCCGTCATCCTCGACTTCCGCCTCGGGCTCTTCATGAACAGGTGCGGGAGTCTCTTCCGCGATGTAAGGCTCCGGGACCCCGGTAGGGATCAGGAGTTTCTGTTTGCGGGAAACGGTGGGCGACGTCAGTCCGTTGGCTCGCATGATGGCTTCCTTGCTCACGCCATACTTCCTGGCGATGGAATTGAGGTCTTCATACCACTTGACGGTATGGACGACATAGTCGCCGCCCTGTGGGGCGGAAGCGGCCGTTGCCTGCGGAGCCGGAGCGGGCTGCGAAACCTTGGCGGGCTCCTCCGCAGGAACATTGTCCGTTACGGGGATGAGAAGGATCTGGTAAGTCTTCAGGCCCTCGGTCTCGAGCTTGAGGGTGGGATTGGAGTCATATATGTCCTGGATGGACACGCCGTAGGCCTTGGCGATGGAGAACAATGTCTGACGCTCGAGCACTACGTGCGAGTAATACAGCTTGCCGTTGTTGCGCACCCTGTCCCTGGAGATGGTGACGGGCGTAGCCTTGTACTCCGTATCCTGCGCACGCACGGGAAACGGGGCACCGAGGACAAGCGCGGCGGCCAGGAATATTATGACTCTGCTTTTCACTATTCGCTCTGGTTCTTGGTCTTGATGTATTCGGCGTTGAGACCTTCGATCAGGATGTCGGTGATGTCGAGGTCGGGATCGCCTGCAACGATGGGCTGGGGAAGGATGTCGCCCTGGGTGGCGATGATGAGGGCGTACTGCTTCTCCTCGTTGAACTTGTCGATGTATTCCTTGATGGCGTTGGCGATCTGGTTCATGGTGACCGCCTGCTCCTCAGCCACTTCCTGCTGCTTCTGGTTGTAATAGGTCTGGAAATCGTTCTGCTGCTTGACGAGCTTCTCGTTCTGGGCCTCGGCGGTCGAACGGGTCAGGAGACCCTTGTCGATCTTCTCCTGGAAGGCGTTGAGGTCGCTCTGGAGCTTGTTGCCCCTGCGGGTGACTTCCTGCTCGATGCTCTGGACCTTGGTCTGGAGGACGCTTCCGAGATCGTTGGCCATGTCGTACTCGTTCATGACCTTGTCAAGGTTGAAATAAACGATTGCGCCCTTGGTGACGGCCGCTGCGGGAGTCTCTGCCTGAGCATCCGAAGCGGGAGCCTGGGTCTGGCAGGAATTGAGGGTGGCGATGCCGGCCAGGACGGCCAGCGCGCTGAGGAACAAAGATGTCTTCTTCATTTTATGATGAGTTGTTTAATGATTCGTAAGGTGCAAAAGTAATCAAAAAATCTTGATCTTTGAAAGATATGCCCCAATAGTTTTCTCAAGGCCCATGTATAGGGCGTCGGAGATGAGTGCGTGCCCGATGGAAACTTCATCCGTCCAGGGGATGGTCCGGATGAAATATTCGAGGTTGTCGAGGTTCAGGTCATGCCCCGCGTTGAGGCCGAGTCCGGCCGAGCGGGCGGCCTCCGCCGTGCGGAGATAGTCCGCTATAGCGGACGCCGGATCTTTTGGGAAATCTTCGGCATAGGCCGCCGTGTACAGCTCCACCCGGTCCGCACCGCATTCGGCGGCTCCTTCCGCCATCCGCGGGTCGGGGTCGATGAAGATGGAGGTGCGGATGCCCTTGCCCTTGAAAAGGGCGCAGATCTCAGTCAGGAACTCCTTGTTGGCTATGGTATTCCATCCGGCATTGGACGTGATGGCGTCGTGGGCGTCCGGGACGAGCGTCACCTGGTCGGGGACGACTTCGCACACGAGGTCGATGAACGAAGGGATAGGGTTGCCTTCGATGTTGAATTCCGTGGTGATGTCCGGCCTGATGAGCCGGACGTCGGAATATCGGATGTGCCTCTCGTCGGGACGGGGGTGTACGGTGATGCCCTCGGCGCCGAAGCGCTCGCAGTCCCTGGCGGCCTTCTCCACGTCGGGGAGATTGCCTCCGCGGGCGTTGCGCAGGGTCGCTATCTTGTTTATGTTGACGCTAAGTCTTGTCATGTTACAATCATTTAAAACTCAGCCGGCAAAGCCGCCGGCGGCGCAACAAAATTAGTCAATAATTTCAAAGTTATTAAATAAAGTTTTATTTTTGACGTTCCGTTCGATTATGAGACTTGCACTATATATCAAAAAACGTTCCCTTGCCGGAGACCCCCGCATAGATGCGCTCCGCGCCGAGCTTGAAGCCGGAGGCTGCGAGGTCCATACCGTCAAGGACGCCAAGGATTTCAGCCCCGACGTCGATGCGCTCCTGAGCCTCGGCGGCGACGGTACTTTCCTGTCGGCGGCACGCATAGTCGGAGACTCCGGCGTGCCGGTCCTCGGAGTCAATTTCGGCCGCCTCGGCTTCCTTTCCGAGTACAAGGCCGACGAGGTCGTGGCTCCGCTTCTGGCCGGTGCATATACCATCGAGAACCGCTCGCTGCTCAGGGCTGAGGCCGAGGACGGCGGCTGGGCGGACGTTTCCCTCAACGAAATGACAGTACACCGCAAGGGCGCCGCGATGCTCGGCGTCGATGTGTCCATCGACGGCGAATCGCTCCCCACCTGCTGGGCTGACGGCTTCCTCGTGGCGACGAGCTCCGGATCGACTGCTTATTCCCTCAGCGTCGGCGGCCCCATCTGCACTCCGGAAGCCCGCGTCCTGGTCCTCGCCCCCATCGCTCCGCACAATCTCAACATACGTCCTATCGTGGTCCCCGACACTTCCGTCGTGAAGTTGTCGTTCCGTTCGAGGGAGTCCGAGATAATGGTCACCGCGGACAACCGCAACTTCGTCCTGCCCGTATCCTCCCGCCTCTCGGTATCAGTGGCACAGTTTTCGCTGAAGAGGATTCGCCTCGACAGGTCGAACTTCATCCAGGCCCTCAAGAGCAAACTGTTCTGGGGCGAGGATGTCAGAAACTTATAACGGATGGAAGCGGAGAAGAGAATCCCCACGCACGTATCCATAATAATGGACGGCAATGGCAGATGGGCCCGTGAAAGGGGCCGCGAACGCGTCTTCGGACATTTCGAAGGCGTCGAAAGCGTACGCGCCTGTACCGAAGCTGCGGTCGAAGCGGGGGTGAAATACCTTTCCCTCTTCGCCTTTTCGGAGGAGAACTGGGGCCGTCCGGAGTCCGAAGTCGACGCCCTGATGAAGCTGATGTTCAAGTCCATGGTGAACGAGTTCGAGACTTTCATGAAGAACAGTGTCCGTTTCGTCGTCCTGGGCAACCGCGAGAGGCTTTCGGACACGCTCAACGAAGCCATCGACGACATGATGCGGCGCACGGAAGCCAACGACCGGCTTACGCTCATCCTCTTCCTCAGCTACAGTGGCAAGTGGGACATCCTTCAGGCCGCCAAGTCGATAGCCCGCGAGTATGCGTCGCATCCCGAAGGGATCGACTCGCTGGACTTCGCGGACATCGACTCGCGCCTCGTTACGGCGGGCGTTCCGGATCCCGACCTCATCATCCGCACGTCCGGCGAGCAGCGGCTCAGTAATTACCTGCTCTGGCAGAGCGCCTATTCGGAATTCATCTTCAGCCCCCTGCTGTGGCCCGATTTCCGGAAGGAAGCTTTCTTCTCGGCTCTGGAAGAGTTCGCAAAGCGGGACCGACGGTATGGTAAAGTCAAATAATTGGCGTATATTTGCGGATTGTTAAATGAAACATCTATCGATGAGATATATCAGGATAGCCAGCCTGCTGCTGATGTTGCTCGCGCCTTTCGTGGCCAAAGGCCAGGAACGCGAGAACATTGTGGTGGACTACAACAATCCCCGGCAGTATGTCGTGGCGGGGATAACCGTGGACGGCAACACGTACTACAGTGACCAGCAGATCATCTCCGCCTCAGGTTTGCAGACGGGGTATTCTGTCACCGTCCCCGGCGATGATATCTCCCAGGTAGTCAACCGTCTGTGGCTCCAGCGCTACTTCGAGGACGTGTCGGTCAGCATCGACAGCGTGTCCGCCGCCCGCGACTCGGCATGGTTCAAGATCACCATCCTCGAACGTCCCAGGATGTCCCGCTGGACCTTCACCGGCGTCAAGAGCGGTGAGAAGAAGGACCTCGAGGAACGCCTCAGCTTCCGGCGCGGCGGCGAGTTCTCCGAGTACGTGTCCAAGACCTCGTCCGACATCATCAAGCGTTTCTATGCCGAAAAGGGCTTCATCAATACCGTGGTCACCCCGGAGGTTATCAGGGACAGCATGGTCCGCGGAGCCATCCGCGTCAACTTCAACGTCGACAGGGGAGAGCGCATCCGCATCAAGGAGATCAACTTCATCGGCAACGACGACGTAAAGGAGTACAAGATCGCCAAGGAGATGAAGAAGACCAAGTCGGCCAAACTCTACAACTTCTTCCATTCCAAGAAGTTCAACAGCAAGGAGTACGAGAACGACAAGAAAGCCGCCATCAACGCCTTCAACGAGGCCGGTTTCCGCGACGCGAGGCTCGTCCGCGACTCCATCTACTACGTCGACCACAACCGCCTGGGCATCGACCTCGTGTTCGACCAGGGCGACCGCTATTATTTCCGCGACATCACCTGGACCGGCAACTCAGTATACACTACGGACAATCTCAACGAACTCCTCGCCATCAACAAGGGTGACGTCTATGACGTCGTGACCATGAAGAAGCGTCTGGAGGGAGGCGAGAAGGAGTCCGACTACGGTGTCGGCAAGCTCTATCGCGACAACGGCTATCTGTTCTTCCACGTTACTCCCGTCGAGCTCAATATCCAGAACGACTCCGTCGATGTGGAGATGCGCATCACCGAGGGCAAGCCCGCCACGCTCAACAACATCGTCATCAACGGCAACGACCTGACCAACGAAAAGGTCGTACGCCGCCAGATCTACACCCGTCCCGGCTACCTTTTCAGCCAGACGGACTTCGAGCGCTCCGTCCGTGAGATCGCTTCGCTGGGCCAGTTCGACCCTGAGGCCATCATGAGCGAAGGCGGTTATTCCGTGCTCCCCAATCCTTTGACCAATACCGTGGATCTCGTCTATAACGTCACGGAGAAACCTTCTTCGCAGCTCGAGCTTTCCGGAGGTTGGGGCGGACGCACTTTCGTGGCCACCGCCGGCGTGAGCTTCAACAATTTCTCCACCAAGCGCATGTTCGAAAAGGGCGCTTGGCGGCCCGTGCCGCTCGGCGACGCCCAGAATCTCGCCTTCCGCTTCCAGACCAATGGCCGGTATTACACCGCCCTTTCCGCCAGCTTTACCGAACCCTGGCTCTTCGGCAAGAAGCCTACCTCGCTCAGCCTGTCGCTGTATTATACCAAGCAGACCAACTACAATCCCTATTACGCCCAGTATTACGGATATGCCTATGCCTCTTCCGGCTCCTATTGGGACAGCATGTTCAACGCTGACAAGAGCTTCGAGGTGTTCGGCTTCTCGGCTTCCCTCGGAAACCGCCTGAAGTGGCCTGACAACTATTTCGTCCTCTACAACGGACTCAGCTGGCAGACCTACCGCCTGACCGACTGGTATTCGGGATATTTCATCTTCGACGACGGCCTCACCCACAACATCAGCTATTCGCTGACGCTCAACAGGACCTCCACCGACCAGCAGATCTATCCCCGCCAGGGCTCCGAGTTCACGGCTTCACTTCAGCTGACGCCTCCTTTCTCACTTTTGAGGAGGAAGGACATCAGCCGTCTCGACGCCAACGGCAATCCCATCAGGGTCGACTCCTGGCGCGACATCAATTATGACAACTACACTGCGCAGCAGCGTTACAAGTGGACCGAGTACCACAAGTGGAAGATCTCCGGCGCCACCTATACCAAGCTCATCGACAACCTCGTCCTCATGACCAGGGCCCAGTTCGGATACCTCGGCTACTACAACCGCAACTGGGGCTATTCCCCGTTCGAGGGCTTCATGGTCGGCGGCGACGGTATGTCGGGCTACTCCACATATGGTACCGAGGTGGTCTCGCTGCGCGGTTATCAGAATTATTCCCTGACCCCGCGTACGGTATCGATGTACAATACCAACAATTACACGTACTCGGGCAACGTCTATGACAAGTTCACCGTGGAGCTTCGCTATCCAGTGATCCTCCAGCCTACTTCCACGATCTTTGCCCTGCTGTTTCTCGAAGGAGGAAACTGCTGGGCGGACATCCGGGACTTCAACCCGTTCCAGATCAAGCGTTCTGCCGGTGTCGGTGTGCGCGTGTTCCTTCCCATGGTCGGTCTGCTCGGCGTCGACTGGGGCTACGGCTTCGACGACACCCAGTATGGCAAGAGCCAGTTCCATTTCGTGATCGGACAGCAATTCTAAAAGATAAATTCAAAATTATTTGCAATATGAAAAAGATCCTTTTGTTCGCCGTAATGGCATTCATCTCAGCAGCGGCCTTCGCCCAGCCGAAGTTCGCGCATGTGAATTTTACCGAGCTCTACCAGCTCATGCCTGAGGCCGACCAGGCCAGGGCCACCATGACCGCCGCCCAGAACGAGGCTCAGGAGGTCTATCAGAGCATGATGGAGGAGTACCAGAACAAGGTTACCACTTACCAGCAGAAGTCCTCTACCTGGACCCAGACCATCCGCGAGAGCAAGGAGAAGGAAATCAACGACGTGCAGCAGCGCATCATGGAGTTCGAGCAGAGCATCCAGCAGGAGCTTGCAGCCAAGCAGAACGAGCTCATGGCTCCCCTCGTGCAGAAAGCACAGGAGACTGTCAACTCGCTCGCCAAGGCCGGCAACTACATCTTTGTCTTCGACACCTCCCAGATGCTTTACATCGACCCTGCTCAGAGCACTGACCTGACCCCCGCCGCCCGCAAGGCACTCAATATCGCCGAGGGCAGGACCCTCGAGAGCCTCCAGGCTGAGCTTCAGGCTGCAGCCCAGGCGCAGCAGTAAGATAACTAGACATTTAGGGGCGGAACGGTTTGTTCCGCCCCTTTCCAACCACATAATTACATAACCAAAATAACCGTAATGCAACACAAGGTAATTGATACTAAAGATGTTGTAATTCGTTTCGCGGGAGATTCAGGTGACGGCATGCAGCTCACCGGGTCTCTCTTTGCCGATATGTCGGCGATCTACGGAAACGAATTGTCCACTTTCCCGGACTATCCGGCTGAGATTCGCGCACCCCACGGCACTGTGTCCGGAGTGTCCGGCTTCCAGGTCCATATCGGAAGCGGGGACGTCAATACTCCCGGTGATTTCTGCGACCTCCTGGTCGCCATGAATCCCGCCGCTCTCAAGGCGAACGCCAAATGGTGCAAGCCCACGGCCATGATCCTCGTGGACGAGGACGCCTTCGACGAAGCCGGGATGACCAAGGCGGGGTTCAAGACCGACAATCCTTTCGAGGAACTGCACGTCGAGGACAGGACCCTCCTCATCGCCCCCATCACCACTCTCACCGAAGAGAGCCTTAAGGATTCCGGCATGGATTCCAAGGCCATCCACAAGTGCAAGAACATGTTCACGCTCGGTATGGCCTGCTACATCTACAACCGTCCGCTGGAGTACATCTACCAGTATCTCGAGCGCAAGTTCTCCAAGAAGCACCCCGAGGTCATCGCTCCCAACAAGAAGGTCCTGAACGACGGATTCAACTATGCCTCCAACGTCCAGGCCATCGCGAACACCTACACCGTGGCTCCCGCCAAGCTCAAGAAGGGCACCTACCGCAACATCACCGGCAACCAGGCCACCGCTTGGGGCCTGCTCGCCGCCTCGGAGAAGTCGAGCCTTCCTCTCTTCTGCGGCTCCTATCCCATCACGCCGGCAACGGCCATCCTCGAGGAACTTGCCATCCATAAGAGCCTCGGCGCCAAGACGCTGCAGGCCGAGGACGAAATCGCCGGCATCTGCACCGCCATCGGTGCTTCCTTCGCCGGCAACCTCGCCGTCACCACCACTTCCGGCCCCGGCCTCTCGCTGAAGAGCGAGGCCATGGGACTGGCCGTCATGGCCGAGCTGCCGCTGGTCATCGTAGATGTCCAGCGCGGCGGTCCTTCGACCGGCCTGCCGACCAAGACCGAGCAGACCGACCTCACCCAGGCCCTGTACGGCCGCAACGGCGAATGCCCGATCCCCATCGTGGCCGCGCATTCTCCGGCGCACTGCTTCGACGCCGCCTTCAACGCTGCGAAGATCGCTCTCGAGCACATGACTCCCGTCATCCTCCTTTCCGAGGGTTTCCTCGGCAACGGCTCCGAGCCCTGGAGGATTCCGTCGATGGCTGACTATCCCGAGATCAAGCCGCCCTTCGTCGAGGGTATCCTCAAGGAAGGCCAGAAATACTATCCTTTCCAGCGTGACCCCGAGACGTTCGTGCGCCGCTGGGCACTGCCCGGACAGAAGGGCTTCGAGCATCGCGTCGGCGGTCTTGAGAAGACCCATGAAGGCGTGCTCTCCACCGATCCCGCGAACCATGCGATGATGGTTGCCGAGCGTGCCGCCAAGGTTCAGAAGATCGCGGATTACATCCCCGGGCTCGAAGTCGACGGTCCCGCTTCCGGCAAGCTGCTCGTGGTCGGCTGGGGCGGTACGTACGGACACATCCTTTCGGCCGTGCACGCAGTGCGCGAGGCCGGCAAGGAGGTTTCCTACGCCCACTTTGACTACGTGCTCCCGCTGCCGAAGAATACCGCCGAGGTCTTCTCGCATTTCGAGAAGATCATCGTGTGCGAGCTCAACAGCGGACAGTTCGTGAATTACCTGCGCGGCGTGCACCCGCAGTTCGATTATCTTCAATTCAACAAGGTCCAGGGGCAGCCGTTCCTCGTGAACGAGCTCGTCGCGGCCATCAACGAGGCATTGTAAGACTATGGCATATTTGACATTCAAGGATTTCAAG
>CAMJHW010000010.1 GCA_946405645.1 uncultured Bacteroidales bacterium | reverse complement strand
ACGCCGGCTCGTTCGTGGGCTACCTCTTCCCGATCTTCTTCACCTGGATCGGCATCGCCAACACCGCTCCCGAAGGGGTGGTCCCCGATTCCGTCAAGTGGAGCTTCTACATCGGAGCCCTCATCCTCATCCTCTGCGTGCTATATACCTTCGCCAAGGTCAAGGAGATGGATCCGCAGGAGTATGCCGAGTTCCACGGCATCGACCCGCAGAAGCAGCAGGAGAAGAAGCACGAGGGCATCATCAGCCTCCTGGCCCATGCGCCTAAGGCTTTCTGGACCGTCGGCCTGGTGCAGTTCTTCTGCTGGTCGGCCTTCCTGTACATGTGGACCTATACCAACGGTTCCATCGCCTCCACCGTCTGGGGCACGACGGATGCTGCATCCGAGGGCTACCAGGCCGCCGGTAACTGGGTCGGCGTCCTGTTCGCCGTCCAGGCAGTCGGCTCGATGCTTTGGGCACTGCTCATCCCCAAGTTCCCTTCGCACCGCGTAGCCTACATCGTGAGCCTGGTGCTGGGAGCCGTCGGATTCATCTCCGTGTTCTTCATACACGACCAGTATGCGCTCTTCGTGTCGTTCCTTCTGATCGGCGCGGCATGGGCCGCCATGCTGGCGCTTCCGTTCACGATCCTTACCAACTCCCTGACGGGGGAGCATATGGGTGAGTATCTCGGCCTGTTCAACTGTACGATCTGCCTTCCTCAGATAGTGGCTGCCGCCATCGGCGGAATAGTGCTGAAGCTTGTCGGTGGCGCGCAGGTGAGCATGATGGTGGTCGCGGGCGTCCTGCTGCTCTGCGGCGCGCTCGCCGTCCTCGCCGTAAAGGAAAAGAAAAACTAATATATATCACAACCAATGTCTTTTATGAAAAGAATAGTAACAAAACTCGTGGGCATCGTGCTTCTCAGCCTGATGACCACTTCCGTGTTCGCCCAAGGCGGATATCAGGTGAAGGGTGTTGTTACCGACGCTATGGGCCCCGTGATCGGCGCAACGGTCATCGAGGTGGGTACCTCCAACGGTACCACTACGGGTCTTGACGGTGATTATACCCTGCGGGTAGCCAGCGCTGACGCGACTGTCGAGATCAGCTGCATCGGCTACACGACCGTTTCCTACAAGGCTTCAGAGGTGCCGGCCACCGTCACGCTCGAGGAGGACAGCGAGTTCCTCGACGAGGTCGTGGTCATCGGCTACGGTACCGTCAAGAAGAGCGACCTCACCGGCTCGGTCTCGACCGTGAAGGCGGATGAGATCAACAAGGGTGTCATCACGACTCCCGCCGACTTGCTCCGTGGCAAGTCCGCCGGCGTCGTCGTCACTGCGGGTTCCGGTATGCCGGGCTCCGGCGCTACCATCCGTATCCGTGGCGGCTCTTCCCTTAACGCTTCCAATGACCCTCTCATCGTCATCGACGGCCTGCCCGTCTCCAATGACGGCATCAGCGGTATGTCGGACCCTCTGTCCTCCATCAATCCCGAGGATATCGAGAGCTTCACCGTCCTGAAGGACGCTTCCGCTACCGCCATCTACGGATCCCGCGCTTCCAACGGCGTTATCGTGATCACCACGAAGAAAGGTGCCAAGACCGGTACTGCATTCCCGAAAGTCGCCATCGACTTCACCGCTTCCGCCAACACGATCGCGAAATACAACGATCTGCTTGATGCCGACGGTATCGTGAGCCTCATCCGTGACTTCTACGGTGTCAACTCCGCGGCCGAGCAGCATCTTGGTGTGAACGGAAAGCTCTACAGCACTGACTGGCAGCGTGAGATCTACCAGGTCGCCCCGACCTATGACGGAAACGTCAGCTTCAACGGTCGTGCCGGCTTCCTGCCTTACCGCGTTTCCGGCGGTTTCACCTCCCAGACCGGTACCCTTCAGGGCTCCAAGATGGACCGCGCCACCGCTTCGGTGAACCTTTCCCCTTCCTTCCTTGACAATCATCTTACTGTCAACCTTAACGGCAAGGGCACCTACACCAAGAACTGGTACGCCAACCAGGACGCCATCGGTGCAGCCAACCATTATGATCCTACCAAGCCCGTGTACAGCAACGAGCCCGGCTTCTCGCTCAACGGCTTCACGACCTGGTACGACGCATCCGGCAACATCAATACGATGGCCACGATGAATCCTGTGGCACTGCTCGACGCAAAGAACGACACTTCCGATGCCAAGCGTTTCATCGGCAATGCTCAGTTCGACTACAAGGTCCACGGCTTCGAAGCCCTTCGTTTCAACCTCAACCTCGGTATCGACTGGGCCCAGTCTGCGGGCGTCACCGAGCTGGCTAGAGGCTCCGAGGCTTCCTTCCACAACACCAACCAGTCCGGAGGCGGTTCGCACACTGACTACGATTACACTCGCAAGGATACCACCCTCGAATTCTACGGTGACTTCAACAAGGATTTCGGTCTGCACAACGTAGATTTGATGGCCGGTTATTCCTGGCAGCACTTCTACAACGAGAACAGCAGCACTTCCTTCCGAATCTCGGACAAGGCCAGCCTTGGTTCTTCAGTCGGTAAGGGTGAGCTTTATCTCATCTCCTTCTTCGGCCGTGCCAATTACAGCTTCG
Source organism: uncultured Bacteroidales bacterium (assembly GCA_946405645.1). The sequence goes on along the minus strand of CAMJHW010000010.1, from coordinate 18,221 downwards.
CCGAGAAGTACCTCCTTACCGCCACGATGCGAGCCGACGGTACTTCCCGTTTCCAGAACCACAAGTGGGGCTTTTTCCCTTCCGTAGCTTTCGGATGGAACGTTCTCAAGGAAGACTTCATGGCCGATCCCGGCAAACTCTCCACCTTTAAGGTACGTCTCTCCTGGGGTGAGACCGGACAGCAGGCTGTGGGCGGCTATTATGACACCTTTGCCCAGTTCCTTACCACCCAGCAGGGTTCCTACTATTTCACGAATGCCGGCGGCTACACCAATCCTATCGCCGCTCTTGGCTATTCCGCCGACCTCCGCTGGGAGACCACTACCACTTACAATGCAGGTGTCGATTTCGGTTTCTGGAACGACAGGCTCACTGCCAGCATCGACGCCTACAAGCGTGACACCCGCGACATCCTGAACTACATTCCTGTTCCGGCCCTGTCCAACCTCACCAACTATCTCAATACGAACATCGGCGCCATGACCAACTACGGAGCCGAGCTTGATGTCAACGCCATCCTTGTCGAGAAGATCGACATGGGCTGGACAGCCGGCTTCAATGTGGCCTACAACCACAACGAGATCACCAAGCTGACCGTCTCCGACGATGACGCCACCGGTGTCGAGACTGGTGGAATCTCCGGCGGTACCGGCAACAATGTGCAGATGTTCCAGGTCGGATATCCCATCCGTACCTTCAACCTGTACCAGCAGGTGTACGATACCGATGGCAGGCCCATCAGCGGTGTCTATGTGGACCGCAACAATGACGGCCAGATCAATGCCGACGACAAGTATCTCGGCCACCATGCCGATGCCGACGTCACCTTCGGTTTCAACACCAGCTTCTGGTACAAGAACTGGACGGTTGCCCTTTCCGGACACGCCAGCATCGGAAACTGGCTGTACAACAACGTCGCTTCCGATACCGAGATGCTCGCCGACCTCTGGACCAACCAGTTCGTCAGCAACCGTGTAGCATCCGCTCCCAAGTCGATGTTCACTCAGGCCCAGTATCTGTCGGATTACTATCTGCAGAACGCTTCGTTCCTCAAGCTGGACAACTTCACTTTGGGATACACCTTCCCGAAACTCTTCAACGTAACCTCCGACAGGCCGTTCTCCCTCAACATATTCGGTACCGTGCAGAATATCTGCACCCTTACCAACTACACGGGTATCGACCCTGAGATCTACGGCGGTATCGACGGTACGGTCTATCCGCGCCCGAGAACCTTCGTAGGAGGCATCAAGATCAACTTCTAAAACAGGGCAGGAATATGAAAACCATAAACTATATTCTCGGAGTCCTGGCGGCCGCTGCCGCCCTTACCTCCTGCGTGGGCGACCTGAACGTTACCCCTATCGACCCTAACGCCAATACTGCCGACAAGGCCCTCGTGAACGAGGTCGCATTCGAGCAGTTCCTTTCCGGAGTGTACCTCGGATTCGCCACTTCCGGTTACTACGGTGCCAACGGCAGCGCTTCCATCTCCGGTCTGGACGGTGGAGCCTCCCAGTACATCCGCGGTCTGTACCATCACAGCGAGCTGACGACCGACGAGAGCGTCTGCGGCTGGAACGACCAGACCATCAAGAATTTCCACTATGGCAACTGGACGACTGACGATACCTTCATCTATGCCTTCTACTCCCGCATCTTCATGCAGGTCGGAATGGCGAACGAGTTCATCCGCGAGGCCAAGGCCTCCGAGGTGAATTTCGCCAAGAAGCAGCAGATGATCGACGAGGCCCGCGTTCTCCGTGCCATTGCTTACTATCATGCCATCGACAATTTCGGCAATGTTCCGTTCGCCGACGAGACTGCGGTCGTGGGTGTCAATCCCGATCAGATCTCACGCGCCGAGCTCTATGCGTGGCTCGTGGACGAGCTGACGGACCTTGTTTCCAACAGCGCCCTTCCCGAGAAGTCCGGCACCGAGTACGGCCATGCCAACAAGAGCGTCGCCAAGTTCATCCTTGCCAAGCTCTACCTCAACGCCGAGGTCTTCGCAGGCAGCCCCGCGTATGACAAGTGCGCCAGCGTCCTCGCCGACCTTATGGACGACGGTTACAGCCTGCATACCACCTCCGCAGGTGTTTACAACGCTTACCAGGAGCTCTTCCTTGCCGACAATGACAAGTGCACCGACGAGATAATCTTCGCAGTGGAGCAGGACGGTGTCAACACCACCAGCTACGGTGCTACGAACTATCTGGTCTTCGCTTCCACCGGCGGCGAGATGGATCCCGACGAGATGGGTATCTCCTCCGGCTGGGGCGGTCTCCGCATGACTCCCGAGTTCTACAACAAGTTCACCAGCGACGACCAGCGCGCCCTCTTCTACACCGATACCCAGAAGGCCGACATCGACGACATCGGCGAGTTCTCCAACGGCTATGCCTTCCGTAAGTTCCGCAATCGCACCAGCGACGGCGGTTACGGCAAGGAGCTGGGCTTTGTAGATACTGACTTCCCGATGATGCGCTATGCCGACGTGCTCCTTATGGCTGCCGAGTGCCAGGTTCGCGGCGCATCCGTCAGCGGCGCCATCGACGGCTTCAATGCCGTCCGCGCCCGCGCCGGTCTTGCACCTATCGCCAACCCTACTCTCCAGAACATCCTCGACGAGCGCGCACGCGAGCTCTATCAGGAGTGCTGGAGGCGCAATGACCTCATCCGTTTCGGTCAGTTCACTTCCGGCTATAACTGGCAGTGGAAGGGCAACGTCAAGGACGGAAAGGATATCGAATCCTTCAGGATCCTTTTCCCTATCCCTGATTCTGACCGCCTGGCCAACACCAAGCTCCAGCAGAACCAAGGTTATTAATAGATGTGCCTTATGAAAAGAATAGCTTCCATCATATTTGCAGGTGTCCTGGCCCTTCTGGCCTCATCCTGCGTCAAAGACGAGTTGACCATGTTCGACGCTTCGAAAGCGACGGCACCTGTCCTCAATTCCTTCCAGATCGGAGAAAAAGAGATCGTTGCCGAGTACACTCCGGGCGTCTTCAAGCAGGGTTTCAACGACAAGATCGCTCCCAATCATGCCTTCGCCATCGTGTCGGCAGGCGGCAAGTCCTATAGCAAGACCCTGCCCGCCAGCGACAAGGACGGAGTCCTCTCCATCAAGCCGGTCAATCTCGCCAAGGCTCTCATAGCCCTGGGTATTCCCGAGGGCAGCACGACCGATGTCGAACTTGCAGTCCGCGCCACGTTGCAGGACCCTTCCAAGGATAACGGCATCAACGGTTTCGTGGATTCGCAGGGCCGCATCAACATCTCCGGTTTCGAGGTGGTTATCCCCGAGGTCGTCGGCAGCCCTTACGCCGACTACACGGAGGCCAGCAACTGGTCCATCATCGGTGCGCTTTCCGCTTACGAAATCAACTGGGACGGCGATCTGAACATGTGGACCGACGGAGCCGGCAACCATGTTGCCGCCCACGTCACACTCAAGGCTGACGACGAGTTCAAGTTCCGCCAGGATGCGGACTGGGCCGTGAACCTTGGCGGTGACTTCCCTGGACTTGATTCCGAGTTCGGTGTCACCCAGGACGGTCCGAACATCAAGGTTGGCAAGGACGGTGTCTATGATATCTTCGTCAACGTCAACGATGGCGTCGCCTGGATCAGCGAGGCATTCGATCCTTTCCCGGATTACAAGGAGTCCAGCAACTGGTCCGTCATCGGAGCCCTTGCCGCCTATGGCATCAGCTGGGACGGTGACCTTGCAATGATCAGCGACGGCAGCAACCATGTCGCATTGAGCGTAAATCTCACTGCCGACGATGAGTTCAAGTTCCGTCAGGACGCTGCATGGACGGTCAACCTCGGAGGTGACTTCGGAGGACTCGATACCGAATTCGCAGTCTCTCAGGACGGCCCGAACATCAAGGTCGGTGCAGAGGGTGTCTATGACCTCTATGTCAACCCCGCTGCCGGAACCGCCAAGATCACCGAGGCTGCCGGAATGAAGGTCAGTACCAAGATCGGCGGCGACGAGCCCGAACCTGAACCGGAGCCTGTCACCGGATGGAACATCATCGGTCTCAACGGAGACTGGGATAACGATATCCTCGCTACCGAGGACGGTGGCGTATGGTCAGCTTACGTTACTGCCAATGACGCCACCGAGTTCAAGTGGCGCAAGGATGGCGGCTGGGACGAGAACTACGGCGGTGTCATGTCCGCCCTAGGCGAGCCTTTCGAGGCTGTCGCGGGAGGTGACAACATCAAGGTAGATGCCGGTTTCTACAAAGTCGAGCTGAATCTCAACGATATGACCATCACCGTCTCCGAAGGCGATGTCTGGTCGCTCATCGGCGGCTTCAACGAGTGGGCCGGCGATGTCGACATGGTCCTGACCAACGGCAAGTGGGTCAGCCCCGTCACCAAGCTTGAGGGTGAGTTCAAACTACGCCACAACCACGCTTGGGATGAGAATCTCGGAGGTAGTTTCGTAGCTATCGGCGAGCCTTTCGAGGCCGTTCCTGACGGAGGCAACATCAATGTCGAGGCCGGCAATTATATCGTGACCTACGATCCCGAGGCGCAGACCATCACGGTCGATGAGACCGGCTGGGGCCTCGTGGGTACCATCAACAGCTGGGGTGAAACTCCGGACATCATCCTCAAGGAGGAGGGACTCTTCCTCGTGGCCAAGAATGTCGCCCTCACGGAGAATGACGAGATCAAGCTCCGTTACAAGAGCAGCTGGGATGTGAACCGCGGAGGTCGTTCCGCCGTCGGACAGGCCGTCAAGGCTGTCCCTGGCGGTGACAACATCAAGCCCGGCGTCGCCGGCAGCTACGATGTCTATTACCGTCCCGACAGCGAAGTCATCTTCGTGCTGGAGGCCGGCTCCGAGCTGACCTACTGGGGTGTTGTCGGTACTATCAACAGCTGGGCCGCTCCCGACCGTATCATGTATCAGGACGAGACCGGCAAGTATGTCTATGACGACCTTGAGACCACTGGCGCTGCCGAGATCAAACTTCGTCAGAATGAGGAATGGACCGTGAACCGCGGTGGAGACTTTGTCGAATTCGGCCAGCCTGTCGCTGTGGAGAACAACGGCAATAACATCAAGCTCGGTCGTGACGCCAAGTTCAGCGTCGTCTACGATCCTGAGGCTGAGACCGTCACTCTCAACGGCGAATACACCGGCGAGGCCCCGGCTCTCCCTGAGACGATGTACATCATCGGCGACGGTGTCGGCGGCTGGGATTGGGCAGGCGATTATATCGTCGATATGGTCCCCGTCAACGGCAAGCCCGGCCAGTTCTGGGCCATCCGTTACATCGAGGCCGGCAAGGGCTTCAAGTTCTGTGACGTCAAGGAGTGGAAGGGCGACTTCACCGGCCTTGGTGAGGACACCGGCTACACCGTCGCCGACGGCAACTGCTTCGTGGCCGAAAACGGCGTCTATATGATCTATGTCGACGTCGAGAACAAGAAACTCTGTGTGGAACCTGCCAAGGTATTCGGCAAGGGAGAATGCTTCGGCGGTTGGGATGCCGACCCTGTAGCATTCACCATTGAGGGTGACAAGATTGTCGGCAAGACTACAAGCGATGGCGAAATCCGCATGTATGCCGATTGCTCCATCTCCACTGCCGAATGGTGGGCACGCGAGTTCGTGTTCTTCGACGGCAAGATCGCCTACCGTGGCAACGGAGGCGACCAGGAGCGCGTCAAAGTCGAGGCGGGCAAGACCGTCACTCTCGACTTCAACGCCGGAACCGCTACCGTCGAGTAATCTTCGCTTATGATCGAGGGAAAGCCGACCCCGTGCCGGCTTTCCCTTTTTTTTCTTAAATTTACGCTTATGAAAAAGTCCGGATTTTTCCTTCTTGCCGCGTTGCTTTTCGCCTTCGTTTCCTGCGAAGAGAAACCGGTGCAGCCGGAGGCGGCCACGCTGACCGTTTCCCCGACCGAACTGTCGTTCACTGCTGACGACTCTTCCAACAAACTGCTGCTGGTGACCACCACGGCCGCCTGGACCGCCAATGCGTCGCAAGGATGGATCCATCTGGACAAGATCTCCGGCAATGCCGGAGGTTCCGTCACCGTGACGGTCGATGCCAACGAGGGAACTGACGACCGGACCGGCACGATCTCCTTCACGGGAGCGCAGAGCGCTACGGTGAAGGTGACACAGTCCGGATCGGATATCCGTGTACTGGAGCCCGTCGCGGATGCCTTTGACGGTAAGAAGCGGGCGTCCACTACCTATCAGCTGCTCATCTACTCCTTCGCTGACAGCGACGGAGACGGTGTGGGCGATTTCAAGGGTATCCAGGACAAGCTCGACTATCTTGACGGCCTTGGAGTGACTGCGCTTTGGCTGTCGCCTGCGCATCCTACCTCATCCTATCACGGCTACGACGTCGATGACTATTATTCCGTTAGTTCGCTGTATGGCGGACAGACGGCTTTCGAGAGCCTTGTCAATGCCGCTCACGAAAAGGGCATCAAAATCTATATGGATTTCGTGCTCAACCATAGCGGCAGGAACAACGAGTGGTTCAAGAGCGTGAAGCAGGATCCTGAAAACAGTCCCTATAGGGACTACTATGTGCTCTCCAAGAATCCTGCTGCTGATGCAAGCGCCGGCAAGATCGACAATTATGGCGGAGGAAAGGATATCGGAATGGGAGGATGGTTTTCCCTGGGAGACGGCAATATCGGCTATAAGGGCCGCCTGCATTTCAAGGTCCAGACCAGCGGAGGGAAGCCTTCCAAGGTGACCGTGACCAAGACTGACGAGGCCGTCACCGGAAGCGTGTCCGATGCTTCCCTCTGGATCTATGCCGGCAATCCCGGAAAGGATTATGCGATGAAGAAGACCGCCGACAATGTGTTCGAGCTGGTGGCCGACATCGATACGCCCTGGGGCTTCCTAGTCCGCACGGTTAGCGGCGGCAGTTGGCCAGACGGGAGCAAGTACGGCGGTCCGGCCGGATCCAGCACCATCACTTTCGGAGAGCCTCTCAGTCTTACGGCCACCAATCCGCAGGACATTACCTTCGGCTCGACGACCTACTATATGGGAAGCTTCGGCGAGTCGATGCCCGACCTAAACTACGGTCCGTACACCTCCTGCGAGGAGTCCCCGGCGTTCAAGTCCACCGTCGAGGCGGCCACGAAGTGGGTGAATCTCGGCGTGGACGGCTTCCGCCTCGACGCCGTGCTGTGGGTGTACCAGGCCCAGATCAAGGCCAACCAACGCTTCCTGGACCAGTGGTACCGGGCGGTGAACAAGGCATATAAGGATGCCGGCCATTCCGATGACATCTTCATGGTTGGCGAGGCCTGGGAAGGACACGGGACGGAGAAACAATACTACAAAGGCCTGATCTCCAATTTCGAGTTCGAGTATTTCGGCCAGCTGACAAAGGCTGTCGGAGGCAATGCGGGCTCGTATGTGAGCAGCATCAGCGGGTACATTAGCGACCACGGGGCGCAGCGCAGCGACGCCATCACTTCCATCTTCATGACAAACCACGACCAGGACCGTGCGGCTGAGTCGTTCGGAAAGAACATCGTCAAGGAGAAGCAGGCAGCGGCTATGATGCTTACCACTTCTGGCAAGCCTTTCATCTATCAGGGTGAAGAGCTGGGCTACTGGGGCAAGACAGAGAAGGGAGACCCTTCCCGCCGTCAGCCTATGGCCTGGGACAAATCCCTCTCGTCCTTGTGCAAGTTCGGTCTCTCCGACAACCACAAGTCGGACCTGACGGACTACAAGATGGTCACCGGGTCCATCTCCGTAGAGGCACAGGAGGCGGATGCGGCCAGTCTTTTGAACGTTTACAAGACTTGGAGCCGCCTGCGCAATACTTACCCGGCCCTTGCCGAGGGAAAAATGTCGGAAGCTCCCGCAAACGGCGGGGCTGTCGCATCGTGGTATATGACTTCCACCTCCGGGCAGAAGATGCTGGTCATCCACAACTGCGGCTCGGCGGAGAAATCCATCACCGTGAACGATGACATTTCGAAGCCGGTGGCTGTACTCGGCACCGTCAAGGCCGACCGCAAGACTTTGATCATCTCCGGCAACTCCTCAATCGTATTCCTGCTTTAGAAACATGAAAAGATTTTTCTATCTATTGGTCCTGAGCCTTCTGGCGCTGTCGTGCGCCACGAAGCAGGCACCGGAGCGTGACTGGGTCGATTGCTCCGTCGTTTATGAGTTGAATACGCGGCAGTTTACGCCCGAGGGTACTTTCGCGGCTGCGCAGCGGCAGCTGCCGCGCCTCAAGGCCCTCGGCGTCGATATCATCTGGCTGATGCCGATCTATCCCATCGGTGAATTGGAGCGCAAGGGAAGCCTCGGCTCCTATTATGCGATCCGCGACTACAACGACGTCAACCCGGAGTTCGGCACTATGGAAGACTTCGACGCCTTCCTCGCCGCCGCTCACGAGCAGGGATTCAAGGTCATCCTCGACTGGGTGGCCAACCATACTTCTCCCGACCATCCCTGGGTGACGGAAAACGATCCGAGTTGGTACTACCGTGATTCCCTCGGACATACGATAGTCGAGTACGACTGGACGGATATCGCGAAGCTGAACTACGACAATATAGAGGTCGGCGCGTCGATGCGCAACGCCATGCGCTTCTGGGTCAAGCGGGGTGTGGACGGATTCCGCTGCGATGTGGCTTACCAGGTGCCCGACACGTTCTGGAGCCGGGCTCTGGGAGCGATCCGGGCGGAGAATGACCGCGAGTTCTATTTCCTCGCCGAGGGCGAGGAGACTTGGCTGCACAAGGTCGGATTCGATGCCACCTATGCATGGAAGCTGCATCATCTGGTGAACGATATCGCACAGGGCAAGGCCGACGGCGATTCGCTCGCGCGTTATATCGTTTGGAATGCGGAGACCTATCCCGCAAATGCCAAGCGCCTGTCCTTTACGTCCAACCACGACGAGAACTCCTGGTCTGGAACCGAGTTCGAGCGTATGGGAGATGCGTGGAAGGCCATGACCGTGCTCTGCTGGACTCTCCCGGAGTCCCAGCCCCTGATCTACACTGGACAGGAGATAGGCTACGACCATCGTTTCGAGTTCTTCGAGAAGGATCCCGTTCCGGAATGGAAGGACAACGAATACACGGAGTTCTATAAGTATCTTACGAAATTGCGTCACGACCATCCGGCCCTGGATCCTGCAAGCTCTTTCAAGCTTCTGAAGGTCTCGCCGGAGTCCATCTCGTACAGGCGCAAGGCCGGCAGGGACAAGGTCACCGTGACGGTGGACCTCGTCGCGCCGTGGTCATATACCATCGATTGCAAATAAAACCATTATGAAGAAATATCTCATGACAGCCGTCAGCGTGCTCGCGCTATTCGCGTGCGGACAGGAAAAGAAAGCCCCGGAGGTGGCGGAAGCGACTCCGGAACAGGTAACCCGCGTGGAACCTCCGTGCTGGTGGGCCGGGATGAAAACCGAGCTCCAGCTGCTGGTCCAGGGACCGGCCATCTCGGACTATGACGTCCGTATCTTCGGCGACGCCGAAGTGACGGGCGTCCACAAGGCCGAGAGTCCGAACTACCTCTTCGTGGACGTCAAGGTCGGGGCTCCCGGCAGGATTTGGATCGTGTTCGCCAAGGACGGCCAGTATGCCTTCAAGGTTCCCTATGAGATAGGGGAGCGCAAGGCTGGATCCGCGGAGCGCAAGAGCTTCACTTCCGCCGACCTGATCTATCTGATCATGCCGGACCGTTTCGCCAACGGAGACCCTTCCAACGACGATACTCCAGATACTGACGACAAGGCGGACCGCGAGAAACTGACCGGACGCCACGGTGGTGATATCAAGGGCATAATGGACCACCTCGACTACCTTCAGGACCTTGGCGTGACCGCCATCTGGAACACACCGCTTCTCGAGGACAATGAGCCCAGGGAGTCGTACCATGGCTATGCCTGCAGCGACTACTACCGCATCGATCCGCGCTTCGGCGACAATGAGATGTATTGCGAACTGGTACGTCAGAGCCATGCCCGGGGGATCAAGATGATAATGGACATCGTGACCAACCACTGCGGCAAGGCTCATTGGTGGATCAAGGACCTTCCTTTCCAGGACTGGATCCATCAGTGGCCGGAGTACACGCACTCCAACTGCAACTTCGCCATGCAGAACGACCCGAATTCCGCCCGTATAGACCAGACCAACATGCAGAGCGGATGGTTCGATACCTCGATGCCTGACATGAACCTCGACAATCCTTACCTGCTGCAGTACTTCAAGCAGTGGGCTGTGTGGTGGATCGAGTATGCCGACCTCGACGGACTGCGCGTGGACACCTATCCTTACAACGAGAAGGTGCCTATGTCGCAGTGGTGCGCCGCCGTGCGCAAGGAATTCCCCGGCATCAACATCGTGGGCGAAGTGTGGACCAACAACATCGCCCAGTTGGCCTACTGGCAGGACGGAGCCTTGAACAGGGACGGATTCAATTCCAACCTTCCTTCGATAATGGATTTCCCCCTGCACAGCGCTTTCTGCCAGGGACTCAATGCCGATTACGAGAACTGGGACGAGGGTATCACCAAGGTGTTCGACGCCATCGCCAACGATGCGTTCTATGCCGACCCGAAGAACATCCTCGTGTTCTGCTCCAATCACGATACCGACCGTATCGGCGACGTTTTGAGGCGCGATCCCGACCGCATGAAGATGGTGCTGGCGCTGACCGCCACGCTGCGCGGCATCCCGCAGATATTCTCGGGTGACGAGCAGATGTTCACCCCGAGCAGCTATGCCCATCATGACGGCGGTCTGCGCGTGGACTTCCCCGGAGGATGGAAGGGTGACAGGTTCGACCTGTTCACTGCAGATGGTCGCGCGGCGTGCGACGTCGATTTCGACGGGTCGCCGCTGCGGCAGGGCGTGCGCGCCGAAGTCTTCGACTACGCGCGCAAGCTCTTCAACTGGCGCAAGGGCGCCACTGCCGTCCACGACGGCAAGACCTTGCACTTCCTTCGCAGGGACAACACTTACGCCTTCTTCCGCTACACGGACGACAAGGTGGTGTATGTCTTCGCGAACAACTGTCCGTTCCATGTGGCTGTGCCGTGGGCGGATTATTCCGAGTTCACGTCGTCGCGCGGGCTTTCCGCGGGTACGGACGTGATGACGGGCGAACGGGTGGACTTCGGTTCCGAAGTGCTTGTGGGCCCTCGTCAGGTACTGATCGTCGAATTCTAACCAAGACAAGATATGAAAAGGTTCATCGTACTAATATCCTTGACCTGCGCGTTCCTGGCCGGTTGCAAGCAGCAGCCGGCCAAGGTCGCGCATACACCCGGCACTGAGACTTTCGTCCTCTCGTCGCCTGACGGGATGCTGTTTACAAATGTCTATCTGGACCGGAACGGAACCCCTGTCTATGAGCTGAACTATAAGGATACGCCCGTGATGTTGCCGAGCGCGCTCGGTTTCGAGCTGCGCGGCACCGTCAAGTACCAGGGGCTTGAATACCGCGGCAGCGAGATCCTCAAGCCGGACGAGTTGCCTCCGTACATGTTCAACAGCGGATTCGAGATCGTAGACCATTCCTTCGGCACGTTCGACGAGACCTGGGAGCCGGTATGGGGCGAGGAGAAGAGCATCCGCAACCACTACAACGAGATGCTGCTCGAGCTTCGCCACAAAGATGACGGCAAGCTCATGAACATCCGTTTCAGGGTGTTCGACGACGGACTCGGATTCCGCTATGAGTTCCCCTCCGACCAGCCTCTGGTCCATTTCGTGATCAAGGAGGAATTGACCGAGTTCAACTGCGCCCAGGACAACACGGCGTGGTGGATTCCCGGAGACTTCGACTCGCAGGAGTATGAGTATGCCACCTCGAAGCTCTCCGAGATACCGGAGGTCTTCCCTTCGAGAACCAACCAGTACAATTCCAGTACGACGCTCTATAGCACCGGCGGAGTGCAGACCTCGCTGCAGATGAAGACTCCAGAGGGACTCTATGTCAATATCCACGAGGCCGCTCTGGTCGATTATCCCTGCATGCACCTGCTTGCCGAAGGCAAGAACCTGCGATCGTTCCTGACGCCCGACGCCGAAGGATGGAAAGGACGGCTGGAGACTCCCTGCGTCACGCCTTGGCGCACCATCCAGGTGGCGCCCTCGGCCGTGAAGCAGCTCGAGAGCCGCCTTGTCCTCAATCTCAACGAGCCCTGTGCCCTTGAGGACGTCAGCTGGATCCATCCTGTCAAGTACATGGGCGTGTGGTGGGAGATGATAGCTGGAGCCGGCAGCTGGAACTATACCGACGCGTCCTCCGTAAAGCTCGACAGCTTCGACTATTCCGCGGCGAAGCCCAACGGCCGCCATTCGGCCAACAACGCCAATGTGCGCAAGTACATCGATTTCGCCGCGGCGAACGGCTTCGACGCTCTCCTCATCGAGGGCTGGAACATCGGCTGGGAAGAGTGGGCCAACTGCAACAAGGACTATGTCTTCGACTTTGTCACTCCTTATCCTGATTTCGACATAGATGCTCTCAATGCATATGCGCACTCCAAGGGCATCAAGCTCGTGATGCATCACGAGACTTCTTCCAGCGTGCGCAATTACGAGCGTCATATGGAGGCCGCCTATACCCTTATGAACAAATACGGATATGATGCGGTTAAGAGCGGATATGTCGGTGACATCCAGCCGCTTGGCGAGAGGCATTACGGCCAGTACATGGTCAATCACTACCTCTATGCCGTCACCGAGGCTGCTAAGCACCATATCATGGTCAATGCCCACGAGGCAGTGCGCCCTACCGGTCTCTGCCGCACTTATCCCAACCTAATCGGTAACGAGTCAGCCCGCGGCACGGAGTATCAGGCCTTCGGCGGCACCGTGCCTGAGCACGTGACCATCCTGCCTTTCACCCGTCTGAACGGCGGACCGATGGACTTCACCCCCGGTATCTTCGAGCAGAACCTGAAGGAGTGGTGCGGCAATGACTCGCATGTCAATGCGACCATAGCCAACCAGCTTGGCCTGTACGTGACGATGTATTCACCGTTGCAGATGGCGGCCGATACGCCCGAGCATTACGCCCCGTTCATGGATGCTTTCCAGTTCATCAAGGACGTTGCCGTGGACTGGGACGAGACGCGTTACCTGGCCGCCGAGCCCGGCGACCTGCTCGTCATAGCCCGCCGTCCGAAGCAGTCGTCGCTGTCCGGCTCGGCCAAGGCCTTCAGCGCCGGCCGCGACACCTGGTTCGTCGGCGGCGTCACGGACGAGCAGGCCCGCACTGCGGACTTCTCCCTGGACTTCCTGACTCCCGGCAAGACTTATGAGGCGGTCATCTATGCGGATGCCCCTGATGCCGACTACAAGACCAATCCGCAGGCATACGAAATCACCCGCCGTAACGTTACAGCGGGTGATGCGATGTCCATAAAGATGGCGCCGGGCGGCGGCTTCGCCGTTTCCCTCCGGGCCCTTTAGTCGATATTCTTCTTCTCGGCAGTCCAGCCTTCGCGCTGGGCTACGCCACAGGGGTCTCCCTGGAACATCTTGGCGGCTTCCTTGTCGCCCTGAAGCTGCCACTGCAGCCACGCGAGCGCCACGACGGAGAACTCTCCGCCGTGCGGCTTGCCGTAGGTGCCGCCGTGGCCGACCGGATAGTTGGCCGCGAAGGCGGGCACGTGGTTGATGCGGGAGAAGTCGTCCATACCGTTGGCATACGCGATGTCAGTCTCGCCGCCAAGCAGGTACATGATGGGGACCTTGATGTCCTGGAGTTTCTCCTTGTCGGGCATAGGCATTCCGGGGACTGCGCCTGCCGGATTGGAGAAGAGTCCGCTGTTGCAGATCATGAGGGTCTTGATGCGGGGATCGGCGGAGTTGTCGAGAGTCTGGAGACCTCCGCAGGACATTCCGGCCGCGGCGATCGCATCGGTGTCGAGTTTCTTGTAGTAAGGGCTCTCCTTGTCGGCATTGACCGCGATTGCCCAGTCGATGCTCTCGATCTGCTGGGCGGATGTCGACTGCGGACCATAGTTGCGTTTGCCCTCTTCAGGCATGTAACCGGTCGCTACGACGATGAATCCGTGCGAAGCGATTTCGCTCAGGAAGTTCTGATGCTCCCAAGGGGAGTTGGTGCAGGCGCCGTTGCCCCATACGAGGACGGGAAGGGGATTCTTCTTCCCGAAGGGGGAGAGGTCCTCCGGACGGAAGATAGTGTGGGCGTCGAGACCGGGCTCCGTGACCATGATGGCTTTGTAAGGGCCGGTGCCGCCGTCCTCGACCACTTTCTTTTCCGAGAATGTCTCGGCGGTCTTGCCGCCGCAGGACTGGAGCATCGCAATGGCGCATGCTGCCAGGACAAGGAATACTTTCTTCATAATATGGAATTGGATTGATACAGTCTGGTTTTCACAAATATAGCGTTTTACTTTCATTAATCGAACATAAAAAAGAGGGTTGCCGTGAGACAACCCTCTTCATATAAAAACCAGCCGATAGCTACCATCCGGGATTCTGCTTGATACCAGTGCCCGTCTCCTCGTTCCAAGGATTGAGCTCGATGATGTCGAACGGGAACGGATAGAGCTCGTGCTTGCCTTTGACGAAGCCGCCGCCCTTGGCGCCGTAACCGTCATCGACCCACATCACGATAGCCTTGTGAGGACGTCCGGTCTGCTCCTTGTTGCTTCCTACAATCTTACCGCGGTCGATACCTTCGAAAGTGTGGTAGGTATAGGAACCGACGGTGACGGGAACCGGAGTGAGGGGCTTGCTCTTGTCGGCAGCTCCGTCGGATCCCATCGCCCAGTTCATGAAGAAGTCGTCGCGCAGGTAAGGAGTAAGGCTGTGGCTCTTGTATGACAACTCTTTCTCGGCATCGCCCCAACGGACGAGATCCCAGAAACGGCAGCCTTCCCACGCCATCTCGAACCATTTCTCCTTCTTGACGTTCTCCATCGTGAGTGAAGAATAGGTAGGTGCGCCGGCGCGTGTGGCGACCATGTTCAGGTACTGCAGACCGTCGTTGTCGCCGGTCTGGGCGCAGGCCTCTGCGTAGAGGAGAAGGACTTCCGCATAACGCATGATGGTCTTGTTCTCCTGGGTGGGACCGGTACTGTTGGTGTTGACGTCGGACTTGTAAGGGACGAACTTGAGGAAGTACCATCCGTAGTTGGCGTAGAGGTCGGGACGCTTGTTCAGGTCGAGACCGCGCTTGGGTTCCATCAGCTTCTCTTCCTTCGTCATGGTGGTGCCGTCTTCCTTGGTGTCGAGCTTCGAGTACGAGAACTCGGTCAGGAGCTCCTCGTAGGTGCACATCCAGGCCTTCTGGCGGTATGAGCCGGCTTCATTCTCGAGGATGGCATCGACGAACTTCTTGGAAGGAGCCATGTTGTTGCCCCAACCGACGGCCTGAAGGGTGAAATCAGGGAAGAAGTTCATCTGACGGAAGAACAGGGACTGGTTCTGCTGATAGTCCCATCTTCCGTTCTTGCCATAGAAGTCGTTATCGACCATGTTGAGCTCGAAGATCTTCTCCTCGCATCCGTCGCCTGCCATATGGAAGAGGTCGCGCATCTTGGAACCGTCCACGAGGGCGTAATTGCCGGAACTGATGACAGCCTTGAGGGGCTCCTTGGCTTCGGCGTATTTTCCGTTGAGGACCAATGCCTTGCCGAGGAAAGCCTGTGCGGCTCCCTTGGTGATCTTGACTGCACCGTCCTTGTCGCCCTTGCCGTTGCGGGCGGGCAGGTCGTTTGCGGCCTCTCTCAACTCGTCCGCGACCCAGTTCAGAAGCTCCTGGTGGTCGCTGTTGGTAGGCTTGGCGTCACCGGGGAGAACGTGGTCTACGAGAGGAGGTGTACCGAACATCATGGCAAGTACCATGTGGGCCCACGCGCGGACGACCCTGGCTTCAGCGACGCAACGCTTCTTGACAGGAGTGTCGGCGAGGTCTCCTCCGAAATTGTCGATGACGAGGTTTGCCTTGTAGATCAGCGAATAGCATTTCTTGTACCATGCCGTGATGTGTCCGTTGTTGCTGTTGTAGGTCGCACGGAATTCGTTGATCTCCTGTCCTGCGATATGGTCGTCCTTGTTGCTGCCGCCCCAGTAGAGCTCGTCTCCGGGAGCGTTGAATACGACGTTGTAGGACGGGGTGTTGCTGGTGAGCTTGGCGTACAGGCCGACAAACTCGTGATAGACGGTGACCATGGCCGACTCGGCGTGCTCATCCGTCTGGTAGAAATCCTCATAGGCGATGACGCCCTTCTGAGGGATATTCAAAAGGTCCTCGTTGCAGGAGGTGACGGTGAAAACCGCCATCGCAAGGGACAAACTTAAGAGTATGCTCTTTTTCATAGTGCTATCAGATTAGAATGAAAGATTGACACCGAACATAAGCTTCTTGGCATTGGGGTATGTACCCTTGTCCAGACCGCGACCCGTGGAACTTCCGGTGGTGGCAGCCTCAGGGTCGAATCCGGGATACTTCGTGAAGATGAACCAGTCGTCGAAGGAGACATAGCCGCGGAGAGCGGAAACGCCTACCTTGCTCAACAACTTCTTGGGGAAGGTATAGCCAAGCTGGATCTGCTTGATCTTGAAGTAGTCGCCCTTGAAGAGGGTGGCGGAGGAGCTCCAGAAATTGATCTTGTCGTAGATCTTGTCGATGGCGGGGATGCTCTTGCCGGCCTCCTCGTAGTAGTAGCGGAGGGTGTTGATCTTGGTGTGCTCCGTACGGTAGATGCAAGGCACGAGATAGTTGCCGCCGGATCCGTTGCCGAAGACCGTCATGTCGATGCCCTTCCAGTCGAAGCGCACGGTGACACCGTACTGGAATGACGGGAGAGCGCTTCCGATGAACTTGAGGTCGTCATCGCTGGGGTTGGAAGTGATCTCTCCGTTCGCGTCATAGAACTCGGCATAGCCGTCGGCACCGATACCCGCATACTCGAATCCGCGGAGGAACCATACGGGGTATCCCTCCTGGAAGTAAGTTTTGAGTTTGTAGTTGGCGAAACCTGAACCGCTCTGGTGACCAACGGTAGGCTCGAGGTAGGTGACCTTGTTGTTGAGGGTGGAGAAGTTGGCGTTGATGGAATAGCCGAAGTCTCCGATGTCGTCCTGCCATCCGAGCTCGAATTCGAGACCGTTGTTATTGACGGAACCGGCATTCACCGTGGTGGATGAGATACCTACCTCTGCAACCGGGGAAATGTTCACGAGCAATCCTTCGGTGTCCTTGTTGAACCAGTCGAATCCGAATGTGAGGCGGTTGTTGAACATGCGAAGGTCGAGACCGAGGTCGGTCTGGACGGAAGTCTCCCAAGTGAGATCCGGATTGGCGAGGCCGTCCGGCTGGGAACCGTAATCCAGGACGTTGTTGTCCACGTGATACTGATATGTCCTGCTGTTGTAGGAGATGGAGGTGGAATACGGATATCCGGAAAGGACCGAGATGTTACCGTTGATACCCCACGATCCGCGGAACTTCAGGAAGGAGATGGCGTTGCGGCTGATATTGTCCTTGAACCAGGGCTCGTTGCTGACGGTCCATCCTGCGGAAACTGAAGGGAAATAGCCCCAGCGGTTCTTGGCGGAGAGCTTCGATGAGTCGAAGGCGTCGGCGCGGAAGTTGGTCTGGAGGCTGTAACGGTTGTCATAGCTGTATGTCAGACGTCCGAAGTAGGAGATCTGGGTGGAGTTGCTGGGACTGCCGCCGCCGATGCCCTTGGTACCGGAACCATTGTCCTGGTTGAGGTAGCGGAAGTTGTCCTCATACCCCTTGAGCGGGTCGGTTCCGCTGAGGCTGGCATTGACGCCACGGCTGTCGTTGAAGGTATAGGACATACCGGCCATTGCGCCGATGTCGTGCTTGCCGAAGGTCCTGTTGTAGTTGGCGAAGTTCTCCCACTGGTAGTAGTAGCTCTGCGACGAGTTGGCGGAGATGCTGTAGCTCTGGGAGTAGTGTTTCGGGTTCACATAGTAAGGCTCGCTGAAGTCGCTGGAATAGCTCTGAGCTATGCGGTAGCCGAGACGCGAGGTGAACACGAAGCCCTTGAAAGGAGTCAGGTTGGCGAACATGGTACCACGGATATTCCATCCTTCGCTCTTACCGTATGCGCGCGCGACATTGATGAGAGGGTTCATACCGTCACCCTCGACAATCTTGGAAGTGGAATAATAGTAACCGTCCTCGTTCGTGTAGAAGTTGTAGTCAT
>CAMJHW010000009.1 GCA_946405645.1 uncultured Bacteroidales bacterium | reverse complement strand
CGCCCTGCTCCGCAAGCCCGGATACGAGGAGCAGACAGCAGCCATCCTCAAGAGGCTGGGACAATAAAAAACAGGCCTATCTCAAGGCCTGCATCAACCATCTGAAAATAAGGAGGGTGCGCTTACGCATGACAGGAATGTCGAGATTGGCGGGCGTATCCTCCACTTTATTTGTGTTCATGGTGATGCCCGACGTGAAGAGCACGGACGGTATCCCCTTCTCGACAAATACCTTCTGGTCGCCTATGCGGTTGAGGAAAAGGTCGGTGAAGTCGGCGCTGCGGTAATAGTCGAAAGACAGGTCGAGGTTAAGCCTCGAACTGAAATTGACTTCGGAGAGGCGGCGCTTGAGCGCATCGTCGTTGGAAAGCATTATCAGATACTCTTCCCTGCCCTTAGTCACAGGTTCGAGGGTGCTACCGACTATGTCGAGATTGACCATCATGGAGACCTGTTCCTTGCTTATGGGCCTGAGCGTGCGGGGGTCGAGAAGGGAACCGCCGGCTATCATCGAATACAGAGACTCGGAACCGGCCATGCTGAGCTGCTTGGCATCAAGCGCTACGAAAAGGATGTTCTGGTCCGGGCCGAGTCCGAGGACGGACAGGCTCCGGAATATGCGCGCGAGCTCGAGCAGCACGGCCACTCCGGAAGCATTGGAGTCGGCGCCGGGGTACATTCGCCCGGAGAGGATGCCGAGATTGTCGTAATGCGCGGCGACGATGGCGTAGCGTTCGGATGATGAGGAAGCGGGACAGATCCCGATGACATTGTGCCCGGCGCGGCCGTCGGCGCGGAAGGAGCGGACATAGGACGCAGCACCGCGCCTGGACGCGGGCGGAAGGAGCGTCATCTGCTCGAAACGGCGGGCAAGCCAGAAGGAGGCTTCGACCAATCCGGTCGACTCGGTGGCCCTGCCGGCGCAGACGGTGTCGGCGAGGAACTCGACGCTCTGGCGGAGCGAAGCCTCGGTCAGGAGCCGTTCAGCGAGGCCGTTTCCGAAATCGCTCGTCTGAGCCGGACACAATGCCGGACAGACAAGCAGGGACAAGGCCAGGAGATATGAAAAAAATCGGCTCAAACCCAAGTTTTAGGCACAATAAATGATTATATTTGTAAAATCGGTCAAATTTAGAAAAACTTGACCACATACGGAAATTTATGAAGCGCTTCCTGGTCATATTGCTCGTTCTTTTCTGCGGTCTGCAGGCCGCGGAGGCCCAGTACGACCGGGACGTATTTTACTTCCGCGGCCGCAATTCCCTGGCCGACGGCAAGTATGCCCAGGCCATCGAGAATTTCAACATCCTTGCCCGTCTGGACACCACCGATTACTGGACCTTCTTCTTCCGCGGCATCGCCAAGTACAACCTCGGAGACATCCGCGGAGCGCAGCAGGATTTCGACGCGTCGGTCCGCATCAATCCCGTATTCACCAACGGTTTCCACTACCGCGCCATCACCCTCAGCCGCTTCGGCAGGTATGACGAGGCCCTGCAGGACTTCGACACGGCGATAAAGCTGCGTCCAGGCAACATCGGCATCTATTTCAGCCGCGGAGTCACATACTTCCTCGCCCAGCAGTTCGAGCCCGCGGTCAAGGACTTCGACCGTTACATCAAGAAAGAGCCGAAGGACCCTTCGGCCTATCTCAACCGCGGCGCTTCATACCTCTTCCTCGGCGACACGCTCAAGGCCATCAACGACTACAACAAAGCCATCAAGCTCGACCGCTTCGAACCGGAAGGTTTCATAAGGCGCGGCCGCCTCTACGCGGAGCAAGGCAAGCTCGAGGACGCGATCTCCGACATGAACCACGCAATCGAGCTGGATACGACCAACACCTTCGCCTACTTCAACCGCGCGCTGATGTATTATGAGCTGAAGGATTTCAATTCCGCCATGAGGGACCTCAACCGCGTGCTGAAGGACGAGCCGGGCAATGCCCTTACCCTGTACAACCGAAGTCTCATCCACGCCCAGGTGGGCAATTTCGAAGAGGCCCTGGCGGACATGGACCACGTCATTAACATCAATCCCAACAACGTCCTCGCGTATTTCAACCGCGCATCTTACTTCATAGAGATGTCGCGGTGGAGGGACGCCCTGGAGGACTACGACAAGGCCATCGAGCTGTATCCCGACTTTGCCAAGGCCTACCTCAACCGCTCCTATGTCGAAAACATGCTGGGCATGATGCAGAAGTCCAGGGAGGACTACCAGACCGCCCAGAGAAAAGTCCAGGAATACCGCGCCACCAATGCGACCGATGCCGGTTCCTTCGCCGATACTACCAAGAAATACAGTTCGCTTATCGCCCTGGACGCTGACTTTGCGAAAAAGGATTTCGACAACGAACTTCTGCAGCACCGCGACGTGGACATCCGGCTGAAGCCCTTGTACAGGTTCGTTCTCGCATCGGAGCGAGACAATGTCACGTACGCTCTGCGCAACAGATACGAGAACGTCCTCCTGGACAGGTTCATCGCCGATACTCCCGTCCCGATGCGCATCGCCAACGACGAGGGCTCCGGCGCCCAGGCCATCCAGGGACGGCTTGAAAACGCCCTTTACGGCGACAGCAGCGCCGGCGCCGGTTCGACGCGCATCACACAGTCGAGGATAAGTTTCATCCGGGGTCTGTACGAACTCCAGAACAAGCAGTACAACTCAGCGCTGGGGGACTTCGACCGCGCCGTCACCGGGTCGGCGGACGACACCTCCCAGGACATTTACTCCGAGCTGTACAGCGCATTCTATCTGCTCAACCGCGGCGTGCTCCGGGCGGACATGATCGATTTCATAGCCTCGATGCAGAGCAATGTCCAGACCCTTACCATGGACGACCAGGGTACGACAAGGGCGCGGGTAAGCGACCAGGTCACATTCTCCTACGATTACTCCGAAGCCATTGCCGACCTGGAGGCCGCGGTTGAGATGGTTCCCGACATACCTTATTTCCACTTCGACCTGGGCAACCTCTACTGCCTGTCCTCCCGTCTGGTCGAATCGATCGACAGCTACGACAAGGCCATCGCCCTGTACCCTTACATGGGTGACGCCTACTATAACCGCGGCCTGGTCCTGATCTATCTCAAGGACAAGGAGAAGGGCTGCATCGACCTCTCACGGGCCGGAGAGCTGGGAATAGCCGACGCTTACGGCGTCATATCCAAGTATTGCGAAGAAGATGGGCAACAATAGCACGGTCAAATTCTTCAGCATTTCCAGCGGAAGCTGCGGCAACTGCTATTTCCTCTCGCTCGAGGAGGACGGCGCCCACAGCGCCGGCGTCGTGATAGACGCCGGCGTCAGCCTGCGCCGCCTCAAGAAGGAACTCCTTGTCAAGGGCTACGGATTCGACTCCTTCTCCGCCATCCTTGTAACGCACGACCATCTCGACCACATCAGGCACTTGGGGTCTTTCTGCAAGCACCTGTGCAAGCCGGTGTTCGCCACGCCCGTACTGCATTCGGCCCTTGCACACCATCCTTTCACCTCATCCTGGATAGGAGGCTGCAGCCGGGAGCTCCGGAGCGGAGACTGGAACGTCATCGTGCCCGACAAGATATTCGCGAAGTATTTCATCGTACCGCACGATGCCACCCAGACGGTCGGCTATGCCCTATGGCTGGGTGGATACAAATTCGTGATAATGACCGATATCGGCGAGATGACCGAAGAGGCCTTGGCCTACGCCCGCAACGCCGATACCGTCGTCATCGAATCCAACTATGACAAGGAAATGCTCCTGACCGGCTCCTATCCCTACGATCTGAAGATGCGCATCCTGGGAGGCAACGGACACCTCCGCAACGACCAGTGCGCCGAAGCGGTCAAGGAGTTCATGCACGACGGCCTCAGGAACGTCTTTCTCTGCCACCTGAGTGAAAACAACAACACACCGGAACTGGCCTTGAGCGCTTCATCTGATGCACTTGAATCCATCGGCTTCCACAGAACCTACGAACGCTCGGCGGTGTTCGTGAACGAAGGGGACGGAGTGGAACGCAGGGTCAACCTTCGCGCACTCCCCCGCCGCACCCCTTCACCACTGTATGTACTTTGACACATGAAAGCTTTCTGGAAAATGCTGCGGCAGTATGTCGCACCCTATACGAAATACCTGGGCGGTTCAGTCCTGCTGAACCTCCTGTCGGTGATATTCAACGTATTCTCCTTCAGTATGATCATGCCCATCCTGAACATGCTGTTCAGCCTGGACGACGAGGTCTATACGTTCATCCCCTGGGAGTCAGTCCATTCCTCGAAGGAGCTCATCAACAACCTTTACTACTACGTCGCGGAGTTCACCGGGTCGTACGGAGCTTCCAAGACTTTGCTGCTGCTCTGCCTGTTCCTGTGCGTGATGACCGTCTTCAAGACCGCATGCTATTTCGGTTCGGCGGCCGTAATGATCCCGATACGCACCGGAGTGGTGAAAGACATGCGCCTTGACATCTACAACAAGATACTCTCTCTGCCGATCGGATATTTCTCGCAAGAGAAGAAAGGCGACATCATCGCAAGGATGAGCGGTGACGTGCAGGAAGTGGAGAACTCCATCACCGGCACTCTCGACATGCTCATCAAGAATCCCATCCTGATAATCGGGTATTTCGCCGTGCTGCTGTTCATCTCCTGGCAGATGACCCTGTTCACTATCCTGTTCGCTCCCCTCATGCTTTGGATTATGGGCAAGATCGGACGCAGGCTCAAGGAGCAGTCCCTCGAGGCCCAGACCCTCTGGAGCGATACCATGAGCCAGGTCGAAGAGACGCTCGGCGGCCTGCGGGTAGTCAAGGCCTTCCTGGCCGAGCGGAAGATGGGCAAGCGTTTCGACCGCATCACCGAGGCCATGAAGGCCAAGAACACCCGCGTGGCCACCCGCCAGGCGCTGGCGCATCCCGTCAGCGAGTGCCTCGGCACCATCATGATCGCCATCGTGCTATGGTTCGGAGGCACGCTCATCCTGAAGGACAACGCCCCCATCGACGCACCTACCTTCATCTTCTTCCTCGTCATATTGTACAGTGTCATCCAGCCCATCAAGGACCTTTCGAAGGCCGCCTACAGCATACCCAAGGGAATGGCTTCGATGGAGCGCATCAACAAGATACTCGACACGGTCAATCCCATCAAGGAAGCGGATAATCCTCTCCCGCTGGAGGGATTCGAAGAAGGCATATCCTTCAAAGGAGTCAGCTTCAGCTATGACGCAGGAGGCCGCAGGATCCTCGATGGCATCGACCTGGAGATCCCCAAGGGAAAGACTGTCGCCATCGTAGGCGCCTCCGGCGCCGGCAAGTCCACTTTGGTGGACCTCATCCCCCGTTTCTACGACATAGACGAAGGAGCGATCACCGTTGACGGCAAGGACATCAGGGATGTGAAGATCAAGGACCTGCGGGCCCTGATGGGCAATGTCAACCAGGATCCCATCCTCTTCAACGACACGATATTCAACAACATCGCCTTCGGAGTCGAAGGCGCCACCATGGAGCAGGTCGTGGAAGCGGCGAAGATCGCCAACGCCCACGAGTTCATAATGGAAAAGGAGCAGGGATACGATACAAACATAGGCGACCGCGGATGCAAGCTCTCGGGCGGTCAGCGGCAGCGCATCAGCATAGCCCGCGCCGTCCTGAAGAATCCTCCCATCCTCATACTGGACGAGGCCACGGCCGCCCTCGACACCGAGTCCGAGCGTATCGTACAGGAGGCGCTGGACAGGCTTATGACCAGCCGCACCACGATAGCGATCGCCCACAGGCTGTCGACCATCAAGGCGGCGGACGAGATCATCGTTCTGCACGAAGGCTGCATAGTGGAGCGCGGAAAGCACGAGGATCTCCTTGCCAGGAACGGTTACTATAAGAAACTCAACGACATGCAGGCCCTTTAGGATGAAGAGAAGGAAGTTATTCGCGAGGATAGTGTTCCTGCTGTATCTGGCGGCGGTCCTCTATCTGTGTTTCGGCAAATTCTCCGGTCTGTCGTCGGTTCCTCGCAGCTTTTTAGGAATCGAATCCGACAAGGTCGTGCATTTCCTGATGTTCCTTCCTTTCCCCATCCTGTTCTACATGGCTTTCGGATGGCGTACATCCAGGCCATGGCACAGCATCTTTCTCGCCTTGGGCATCCTCGGTCTCGGCACGCTCATAGCCGCAGGAACGGAATGCATACAGGGCTTGATCCCCTACCGGGCATCGGACGCCCTCGATTTCTTCGCCGATTTCATTGCATTGTGCATATCGTCCGTCATCACCCTCTTCATAGACCTGAACAAAACGAAACGTCATGCTTAAACGCGCCTTTACATTCACTCTCACGCTCATCCTCGCATTGACAGCGTACGCGCAGAACCCCACCAGGGATTTCGCTGCCGCAAGCGACTCCCTCAAGGCCAGGCTCCAGCGGCGGACCACGGTCAAGACACCGCTCAAGATCGAGAGCGTGATGAAGAGAGGCTCGTCGCTCGACTTCCATTTCAGCCAGGAACTCAGCGACTATCCCTGGACGGAGGCGGACTTCGAATGGTTCAAGGACCAGATCTACGATCTGATGCCTGACAAGTATTCGGAGTGTACCGTCGGCGGGATCTATTGCAGGAGGGATGCCGCTGAGGAACTGATCACTCCGGCACGCGGCAACAAAGGGCGCACGTCGGCGTACAAGTACCGCTATACCGACAGGAGAGGACAGGTCGTACCGTTGGTGAAACGCCTGGACGCCAGGGAGTACAAGCGCGGGATGAGCGGACGCCATATTGCACTTTGGCAGAGCCACGGACGCTATTATGACGAGGGCTGGGGCGGATGGACCTGGCAGCGGGCTCCCCTGTTCACTACGGTCGAAGACATGTACACGCAGAGCTATGTGCTCCCCTTCCTGATCCCTATGCTGGAGAATGCGGGAGCCTATGTGATGACTCCCCGCGAACGCGACATCCAGCCTTATGAGATCATAACCGACAACGATCCCGCCTTCAGGGGCGAGCGCGAAGGAATGCTCAGACGCAAAGGAGAGTATTTCGAGCGTGGCGAATGGACTTCCGCGGGGCGCGGATTCGCCGACGCCAGGAAGGTGTATTACGAAGACGAGAATCCTTTCACGATGGGCACGGCGCGCAAGGCGGACTGCGCCACACAGGAAGACGGCCGCAAGGCCGAGATCACCTGGGCCTTCCGCGTGCCCGAAAGGGGCGAATATGCCGTTTACATCTCGTACAAGTCTTTGCCCAACAGCACTGACGCCGCACATTATACCGTGAGGCACTCCAACGGCACGGCGGAGTACTCGGTGAACCAGAGGATGGGCGGAGGCACCTGGATCTATCTCGGCACCTTCACTTTCGATGAAGGAAGCGACGGATCAGTGGTCCTCGACAATATCGTTCCCGACGGCAAGGCCGCAGGCCGCGTCGTTTCGGCCGATGCGGTAAAGATAGGCGGAGGTATGGGCAAGGTCGCCCGCGGGCCGGCAGACGCCCCGAAGGACGAATGGACCACCTCGGGCGTACCCAGTTACATCGAAGGCGCCCTATACTGGGAACAATGGGCCGGCGTCGATACCACCGTCACCCGCAACTGGGAAGGGGACTACACTCAGGATTTCGCCAGCCGCGGGGCATGGGTGACCATGCTCGCGGGCGGCTCGGCAGTCAATCCGAACTATGAAGGAGAGGGCAAGCACATCCCCTTCGACCTTTCGTTCGGATTCCACTCCGATGCGGGATCCACCCAGAACGACAGCATCATCGGCACCCTGTCGATCTATACCCTGCTCGCCGACGGCAAGTCGCAGTTCGCCGACGGGCGCAGCCGCCAGCTCGGCAGGCACCTGGCAGGCATAGTCCAGGACCAGGTCTGCTCCGACATCAGGGAAGACTTCGATCCGAAATGGACCAGGCGCCAGCTCTGGAACAGAAGCTACAGCGAAGCCAGGACCACCTCGGTGCCCGGAATGCTGCTGGAGCTGCTCTCGCACCAGAACTTCTCCGACATGAAATACGGACTCGACCCGAGCTTCCGTTTCGAAGTATCGCGGGCGGTCTATAAAGGCATGCTGAAGTTCCTCAGTGACGAATACGGCATCCCTTACACCGTCCAGCCCCTCCCCGTCAGCGCCATGTCGGCGCGCCTGACGGGAGACCGCGAAGTCACACTCAGCTGGAAAGCTACGGAAGATCCGCTTGAGCCCACCGCTGCAGCAGAGAGTTTCATCCTGTACACCAGGATCGAAGACGGAGCGTTCGACTCCGGAGTGCGCCTCGAGGATGTCAAGTCCGAAGACGGACGCTACTATGTCACTCTCGGTATCGACCCCGATATCCTGTACAGCTACCGGATAGTCGCGGAGAACGAAGGTGGAGTCAGTTTCCCATCCGAGACAGTATGCGCCGGAAGGAGCCGCAGGCACAAGTCCAAGGTACTGATCGTCAATGATTTCTACAGGGTGTCACCACCCGCGTGGTTCGACACTCCCCTTTACGCCGGCTTTGACCGGACGCTCGACAGCGGCGTAGGATACATCCGGGAAATAAACTATATAGGGGACATGTACGACTTCAGGCGGGATTCGGAGTTCATCGACAACAACCAGCCCGGTTTCGGCGGTTCCTTCTCGGACAAGACCGGTACGGTCGTCCCGGGCAACACTTTCGACTTCATCAGCATACACGGCCGGGCGCTTCTCTCTGCGGGCTACAGCTTCGACTCCGCCTCGCTCGAGGATTTCACCGAGCGCGGTGCGGACGAGAATGACATTGTCGATCTGCTCTGCGGCAAGCAAGTGACCACGGTCATCGGCAACGGACGCGTGCCTGACCGCTATGAGGTGTTCCCCGCAGCATTGCAGGATGCTTTGCGCAAGCATACTTCAAACGGCGGCGGAGTGTTCGTCTCCGGAGCCTACATCGGCACCGACGTCTGGGGAGAAGGCATATATCCCGTGAAGAAAGATCCAGCCTGGCGGGACGCCTCCCAGTCTTTCGTCCAGGAAGTCCTCGGCTACAAATGGGTGACCGACCACGGATGCTACAACGGACGCATCGAGCACACTTCTTCCAAAACCTTGAACCTCAAGGTGCTCAAGCACCCCATAGAGTTCCATCAGACCCTCAACGGCGCCGTGTATTGCGTCGAGAATCCGGACGGCATCCAGCCGGTCGACAAGAACGGCTCGGTCATCTTGAAGTACTCCGACAACGGAGTACCCGCGGCAGTCGCCTACGACGCCGCGGGGTACAGAGCTGTCAGTTTCGGATTCCCGCTGGAGGTGCTCAAGGACGGCAACGACCTCGAGGTCATCATCCACAGGACAATGGAATATATAACCGGCAAGAAGGAATAGCCGGACAGGGGTTACAGTCCCTGGCTGACCAGGTACTCGCCGATCTGGACGGCATTGAGCGCGGCGCCCTTCTTGATCTGGTCGCCAGAAAGCCACAAAGTGATACCGTTATCGTTCGCAAGGTCCTTGCGGACGCGGCCGACATAGACGTCGTCCTTGCCTCCGGTGAAGAGGGGCATCGGGTAGGTCTTGGTGGCGGGATCATCCTGAAGGGTGACACCGGGAGCCGCAGCGATGGCTTCCTGGACTTCCTTGACGCTCAGCGGACGTTCGGTCTCGATCCACACGGCCTCGGAATGGGAGCGAAGGGCGGAGATGCGCACGCACATGGCGGAGCATTTCACGTCGGAGTGAAGGATCTTGCGGGTCTCGTTGAACATCTTCATCTCTTCCTTGGTGTAACCGTTGTCGGTGAAGACGTCGATCTGAGGAATGACGTTGTAGGCCAGCTGATAGGCGAACTTGTTGACCGTGACGGGCTTGTCCTCCACGATCTCGCGATACTGCTGTTCAAGCTCGAGCATGGCCTGCGCGCCGGCGCCGGAAGCTGACTGGTAGCTCGCTACGTGGACGCGGGTGATGTGCGAGAGATTCTCGATGGGCTGGAGGACGACCACCATCATGATGGTAGTGCAGTTGGGATTGGCGATGATGCCGCGGGGACGTACGAGAGCGTCGGCGGCATTGCACTCGGGCACCACGAGCGGAACGTCGGCGTCCATGCGGAAAGCGCTGGAGTTGTCGATCATGACCGCACCGTACTTGGTGATGGTCTCAGCGAACTCCTTCGAAGTGCCTGCTCCGGCGGAAGTGAACGCAATGTCGATATCCTTGAAATCGTCGTTGTGCTGGAGGAGCTTGACCGTGAGATCCTTGCCCTTGAACTTGTAGGTGCTGCCGGCGCTGCGCGGCGAGCCGAAAAGGGTGAGCTCGGCGATGGGGAAATCGCGTTCTTCGAGTACCTTGAGGAATTCCTGGCCGACGGCGCCGCTGGCGCCTACTACGGCAACGTTATATAACTTTCTCATAATTATCATTTTATTTTAACAGACCACTTTCAATGAGCCTTGCGCGGAGCTTGGCTTCGTTCTCGGGGAGGAGTCCGCAGAGAGGAGGACGCACATCCCCGACTTCCATGCCCATCATGTTCATCGCAGCCTTGACCGGAACGGGATTGGTTTCGATGAAGAGGGACTTGACGAGACTGTAAGCCTTGAGCTGCAGAGAGGCTGCCCTGGCGAAATCGCCCTTCAGGCACGCGTCAGTCAGGTCCGCGACCGCGCGCGGGGCGATATTGGCCCACACGGAGATCACGCCCTTGGCGCCAAGGGCCATCATGGCTACGGTTTCGTCGTCGTTGCCGCTCCAGACATTGAGATCATCCCCGCAGGCGGCAAGCGTGGCGGCAACGCCGCCTATATTGGAGTTGGCATCCTTCACACCGTTGATCATCGGGTGCTTGGACAAGGCCTTGAGGGCGTCCACCGACGCGCTCATGCCCGTGCGGCTCGGAACGCTGTAAACGATGATGGGGGTGTTCACCCTGTCGGCCAGATACTCATAATGCTTAACGAGGCCGTGCTGGGAGGTTTTGTTGTAATAAGGAGTCACGACAAGAAGTGCATCGGCGCCGAATTCCTGGCAGGCCTGGCTCAGATACAGCGCGTGCCTGGTGTCATTGCTGCCGCTTCCGGCTATGACCTTAACCCTTCCGGCCACATAGTCGATGCAGTCCTTGACGAGGGCAAGATGCTCCTCATCGTCAAGGGTAGCGCTCTCGCCGGTGGTGCCGCAGACCGTGATGGCAGCGGTGCCGCCGGCGATCTGTTTATCTACGAGCTCATGGAATTTGGCGTAGTTGACCTTGCCCTCCTTCGTGAAGGGAGTGACGATGGCTACAGACGAGCCGCAGAAAACAGGAGATTTCATGACTTTGATGATTAAAGGTTATTCTTGGGTATTGAACAAATTGGCGCTGAGCGCCCTGAGGGCGCGGTGCTTGTCCTCTTCGCGTACGAGGAAGGAAATGTTGTAGTTGCTTCCGCCGTAAGAGATCATTCGCACGGGGACGCTCTTCATAGCCTCCATGGCGCGGGACTCGAAGCCGACGTTCTCCCAGTTCATGTCTCCGACGACGCAGATGATGCACATGTCGAGATCGACAGAGACCGTGCCATACTTCTTGAGTTCGTGGATGATCTCGTTGAGATGAGAAGTATTGTCGACCGACATCGACACTCCGACCTCTGAAGTACAGATCATGTCGATGGAGGTCTTGTACTTCTCGAAAATCTCGAACACGCGGCGCAGGAAGCCGTAGGTCATGAGCATTCGGGAGGACTTGATGCGGATCGCGGCGATGTTGTCCTTGGCCGCGACCGCCTTGATGAGGCCTTCCTCCAGCTTGTTGTTGATCAGAGTGCCCTCGGCGTCAGGCTGCATGGTATTGAGGATGCGGACGGGGATGTCTGCGTTCTTGGCGGGCAGGATGCAAGTCGGATGCAGCACCTTGGCTCCGAAATACGCGAGCTCGGAAGCTTCCTCGAAATGGATGTGCCTGACGGCCGTGGTGTGGTCAACCACGCGCGGGTCGTTGTTGTGCATGCCGTCGATGTCGGTCCAGATCTGGATCTCCTCCGCTCCGACGGCCGCTCCGATAAGTGAAGCGGTATAGTCAGAGCCTCCGCGCTGGAGATTGTCGATGTCTCCGGCGGAATTGCGGCAGATGAAGCCCTGGGTGATGTAAAGGTAGGCCTGCTTCTGCTCCAGCATGTCGCCGAGATGGTCGGCGATATAGGGGAGGTCGGGCTCGCCCGCCGGATCGAGGCGCATGAAATTCAAGGCCGGGAGAAGGACTACGTCCTTGCCCTGCTCCTGAAGGTAGAAGGTGAACATGTTGGTGGACATGATCTCTCCCTGGGCCAGCACTTCCTTCTCTTCCACGGGACCGAAATGCCTTCCGGCAAAGGAACGTAGGAATGTGAAGACGCCCGAAAGGACCTCGCGCGCCTTGCCGGCATACTCATCCGTGGAATAGAGCTCGGACAGGTGCTTCGCATATTTGCTCTCGAGCGTGCCGATGATGTCGGCCGCGCCTTCGGAATTGCCGTTGGAATAATAGTTGGCTATCTCCACGAGGGAGTTGGTCGTGCCGGACATCGCCGACAGTACCACGATCTTGCGCTCTCCGTCGTCGACCAGTCCGGCGACGCCCTTCATCCTGTGCGCGGAGCCCACCGAGGAGCCTCCGAATTTCAATACTTTCATCTTATCGGGGAAAATTAAATCAAATCCTTGAAAAGGTCGTCCATTCCGAGCAGGCCGGAATGTCCGGCGGCATACTCGGCTGCAAGCACCGCACCGAGGGCGAAGCCCTTGCGGGACTTGGCCTCGTGCGTGAAGACGATGCGGTCGGCGTCACTCTCATAGCGCACTGTGTGGATGCCGGGGACTTCGTCGTGGCGGTAACTGAAGATCTGCAGCTCCTTTCCGGGAGCGGGAGCCTTGAGGCTCTCGACCTCCCCGAGAGGGGCGAGCTCGTTGGTCCAGCCCTCCTTCCTCGAGAGTCTGGACAATATGCCTTCGGCGAGAGTCACGGCCGTGCCGCTGGGAGAATCGAGCTTGTGGCAATGATGCACCTCGTCCATCGCGACGTCATAGGAGTCGAACTTGTCCATGATGCCCGCGAGATAGCGGTTGACCGCGGAGAATATATATACGCCTATGCTGAAGTTGCTGCTCCAGAAGAGGGTGTTCCCGCTGGCGCAAAGCTCCTCCATCTCGGCCTTGTGGTCAGCGAACCAGCCGGTCGTGCCGCTGACGACCTTGAGGCCGGCGGCGAAGGCTTTCTTGACATTGGAATAAGCTGAGGAGGGCATCGTGAACTCGATGGCGACGTCGGCGCTGCGGAAGGCCTCGGAGTCGAAAGCCTCGGGATTGTCCACATCAACCGCGCAGACCACTTCATGTCCGCGGGAAAGGGCGATCCCTTCAATCATATGACCCATGCGGCCATATCCTATGAGCGCAATCTTCATAATCAACCTTGGTTTTTACACTACTTTTACAATTTTAATAATAAAAAATTTTATTATCAAGTTTTTTCGTATAAAAAACCATTTAACTGGAAGATTGCTGAATAAGATTTCAATCCTGATAAAGGTCCGCGCCGTAGTCGAACAAGTCCGGACAATCGGCCAGGAGAGGATGGCGCCTGTCCTTTTCCGACAGGATGATGTCTCCCTCCGGTATACGCCAGTCGATCCCAAGGGCAGGATCGTCCCATGCAATGGCCGACTCCGCCTGAGGAGCGTAATAATTGTCGCACTTGTACTGGAAGACGGCGCTTTCCGAGAGGACGCTGAACCCGTGGGCGAAACCGCGGGGAATGAAGAGCTGCCTGTGGTCGCTTGCGGAAAGCTCCACCGCCACATGGCGTCCGAAAGTGGGACTGCCCCTTCGGATATCTACCGCGATGTCCAGCACCGAACCCTCGACTACGCGGACGAGCTTGCTCTGGCTGAAGGCACCCTTCTGGAAATGAAGACCCCTGACTACGCCGTATGAGGAACGGCTTTCATTGTCCTGGACGAAACGGACAGGACGGACCATGCCGTCGAAGACACGCTGCGACCACGATTCGAAGAAGTAGCCCCTGGCATCCTCGAAGACCCTGGGCTCGAGGATAAGGACATCAGGGATGGAAGTGCGGATGACCTCCATGGCTATGCTATCTGGGGACGGCCGGGACGCTGGGGACGGGCGGCATCGTCCAGTACGCGCTCCGGCATCTTCCCCTCTTGCAAGGCATCGTATGCCTCGCGCTTGCGGAAAATGTCGATGGCGGTATAGATGGCGGACATCATCGAACGTGGATCCGCCTCGTCGCGGCCGGCCATGTCATACGCGGTACCGTGGTCGGGCGAAGTGCGGACGATGGGGAGGCCGGCCGT
This sequence comes from uncultured Bacteroidales bacterium, assembly GCA_946405645.1. Next base: position 7,130 of record CAMJHW010000009.1, on the reverse strand, counting down.
GAAATTCACTCCGTCCTCGAAGGCGATGGCCTTGAACGGCTCCAGGCCCTGGTCATGGTACATCGCAAGGGTAGCGTCGAAACGGGTATAGAGTCCGGCGCCGAAATAACCGTCGGGTGAATAGGGGCCGAACGCTTCGATGCCCTCCGACACGGCCTTGGCCACGGCGGGCGCTATGATGCGCTCCTCCTCGTCGCCGAGCAGGCCGCCGTCACCGCTGTGCGGATTGAGGCTGAGCACTCCGATTCTTGGAGAATCGACGCCGAAGTCACGGCGGAGCGAAGCGTCCATGAGGCGGAGCTTGCTGAGGATCTTGTCCTCGGTGATGCTGTCGGGGACCTCGCGGAGAGGGATGTGCCCCGTGACCACTCCCACTTTGATGCGGTCGCTCACCATGAACATCGTCACGTCCTTGACGCCGAAGGCGTTCTGGAGATACTCGGTATGTCCGGTGAATCCGAAGCCCTGGGATGAGATGACCTTCTTGTTGAAAGGCGCCGTCACAAGGACGTCGATATTTCCGCCCTTGAGATCCTCCACCGCACGCTCCAGGCAGGTGATGGCCGCCTTGGCGGCTTCGGGATTGGGCTGTCCGGGCTCGACATAGACGTTGTCCGGCAGGCAGTTTACGATATTGACCCGCCTCTGGTGGGCGTCAGCCGCGGAGGCGACTATGTTGGTATCGATCTGATCGAGATTGTGGATGGTCTTGCGATAGAAGCCGAAAAGCTTGGAAGAGCCGTATATGACGGGAGTGAACGACTCGAGGATGCGCGCATCGGCGAGAGCCTTGATGATGACCTCGTATCCTATGCCGTTGCCGTCACCCTGGGTGATGCCCACAACCGGTTTTCTATTGTTGTTCTGCATATGGTAGTCCTTTGATTTACAAAGATAACAAATTTTCTTCTGTCCTGAAGCCGGCGTCTTCCGGGAGGACTTCGCCGCGCGCGACGGCGCCCGCGCCGGCATCGACGGCCAGGGCGTCGCAGCGCTCGTTCTCCGGATGGCCGGCGTGTCCCTTCAGCCAGTGGAAGGTGACGCGGTGGCGGGAATACACCTCGAGGAAACGGGTCCAGAGATCGACGTTCTTGACCTTCTTCCAGCCCTTGCGCTGCCAGTTCTGCAGCCATCCTTCCTGGACGGCCTTGACCACATAGGTGGAGTCGCTGTACACCTCCACCACGGCATTGTCCCACTTGACGGCCTCGAGCCCGGTGATAACCGCGAGGAGCTCCATACGGTTGTTGGTCGTGCAGGCGAAACCGCCGGACATCTCCTTGCGCAAGGGGCCGCAACGCAGCACCACCCCGTAGCCTCCCGGCCCGGGATTGCCGCTGGACGCGCCGTCGGTATAAAGGAAGATGACCGGGCGGGCGTCAGCTTTGCCGGTCTGTCGATCGTTGTCAGCCATTACACAAAAATAGGCATTTTATCCCATAGTCTTTAAATCTTTTGCGTAAATTTGCATATTGTAACCATCACGGACAGGCTTTGACATGGGATTGTTCTCGAAAAAATACTCCATTTCTGACATGAGGCTCCTGGAAGGGGCTACGGACCATCACTCCCACATCCTTTTCGGAGTGGACGACGGCGTATCCAAGCCGGAGGATTCCCTTACCATCCTTTCCATGCTGGAAGAGGCAGGCCTGCGGTCGCTTTGGCTGACTCCCCACACCATGGAGGATGTCTCCAACACGACCGAAGGGCTCAAGAAGCGTTTCGAAGAGTTGAAGGCCATGTATCACGGCCCGATTGAGCTGCATCTGGCCTCCGAGTACATGATGGACGAGCTTTTCGAGAAGCATCTGGCGGAGAAGGATTTCCTGTTCCACAGGGAGGAAGGCTCCATCCTTATGGAGACTTCCACCTGGTCCGGACCTTACAATTTCTGGGACATGATCGACCGTACCATGCGCTCCGGATTCCGCCCTGTTCTCGCCCATCCCGAACGCTATGAATACATGGGAGAAAAAGAGTATTCGCAACTGCATTCCATGGGTGTCCGCCTGCAGATGAACTATCCTTCGCTCCTGGGCTACTACGGCGAGCATGTAAAGGAAAAGGCGGCGATGATCCTCAAGAAAGGATGGTACGACATGGCAGGATCCGACTGTCACAGGGTGCGCGCCATCAAGCATCAGCTGGCGGACAAGGTCCTGAAAAAGGACGCCGCCGAAGCTTTGAGAAAGATATTAACCGTTTGACGATGAACATACTAGTCACAGGGGCCAACGGCCAGTTGGGCAGGGAGATCCGCAACGCCTCGGCAGGCTGCGGACACCGATTCATCTTCACCGACGTCTCGCAAGCGCCGGACCTGGAGACCATCTATCTCGACATCACCAACACTGACGCCGTCCGCATCATCTGCAGGTCGGAGGAGGTGGACGTCATAGTCAACTGCGCCGCATATACCGATGTCGAGAAGGCCGAAAGCGACCTTACCTTCGCCGACCTTCTCAACCATACCGCTCCAGCGAACCTGGCGACTGTCGCCGCTGAGCGCGGAGCCACCCTCATACACGTTTCCACCGACTACGTTTTCGACGGCGAGGGCAACGTCCCATACCGCGAGAGCGACTCCCCCAGCCCGCTCGGCGCCTACGGTATGACCAAGTTCGCAGGAGAGCGTTCAGTCATGAACTCCGGATGCAAGTATATGATCTTCCGGACCGCTTGGCTGTATTCCCCTTACGGTAAGAATTTCGTCAAGACCATGGTCCGTCTCACGGGGTCCAATCCTTCCATCAAGGTCGTTTTCGACCAGATAGGGTCGCCGACCTACGCCGCCGACCTGGCCGGACTGATAGTCCGCATAATATCAGAAGGGATGCTCGACCGGACGGGAGTGTACCATTTCACCGACGAAGGCTGCATCTCCTGGTACGACCTGGCCGTCGCCGTCAACCGTCTGTGCGGCCACGGATGCGCCGTCAAGCCCTGCCACACCGGCGAGTTCCCCACCAAGGCCCGCAGGCCGAAGTATTCCGTCCTGGACAAGTCGCTTGTCAAGGACACTTTCGGAATCACCATCCCCTATTGGCTCGACTCCCTCGAAGCCTGCATGTCACGCATCAACAACGACACCTTATGAAGACAAAGCTTCTCGGCAAGACCCTTGACGAGCTCAAGGCCATAGCCGTGGAGGCCGGACTGCCGGCCTTCACGGGCAAGCAGATCGCCGAGTGGCTCTATGTCAAGAAAGTCAGGAGCTTCGACGCGATGACCAACATCTCCAAGGCCGGGAGGGAGAAACTCTCCTCGCTGTATGATCTGGGGGTGAGCGAAGCCATCGGCGTAGCCGAGTCTTCAGACGGTACAAGGAAGTATCTGTTCCCCGTCAGCTGCTCCAAGGCTGCCGGGATGGACGCTTATGAGCAGTCCAGGCCGGAGGAACTGGAGACGGCCGCCATCGAGGCCGTGATGATTCCGGACGAGGACAGGCGCACGCTGTGCGTGTCGTCCCAGTCCGGCTGCCGGATGGGATGCAGGTTCTGCATGACCGGCCGGCAGGGATTCCACGGCCATCTTTCCGCGGCCGACATCCTCTCGCAGTTCATAATGGTGGACGAGTGCCATTCCCTGACCAACGCAGTGTTCATGGGCATGGGAGAGCCTCTCGACAACTACGACAACGTAATGAGGGCTATCGAAGTCCTTACGGCTGACTGGGGATTCGGTTGGAGCCCGAAACGCATCACCCTTTCTTCGATAGGCGTCTTGCCAAACCTCCAAAGATACCTTGACAACACACGCTGTCACCTGGCCATCAGCCTCCACGACCCCTTCCCGGAAGAACGCCGGGAGCTCATGCCGGTCGAGAAGGCCTGGGCCGTCGAAGACGTCATCCGCCTCATCCGGCGGTACGACTTCTCCGGCCAGCGCCGCGTGAGTTTCGAATACATCATGTTCTCGGGGCTCAATGACACCAAACGCCACGAGGACGCCCTCATACGGTTGCTCCGCGGACTTGAATGCCGCGTCAACCTCATCCGTTTCCACAAGATACCCGATTTCCCCTATGTGTCCAGCCCGGACCTGATCATGGAGCAGTTCCGCGACAGGCTGAACGCGCACGGGATCACCTGCACCATCCGCGCTTCCCGCGGCGAGGACATCCTCGCCGCCTGCGGAATGCTCGCCGGAAAGCACGGAAAATCCTAATTCCATACCGTGATGAAGAAGTTCCTCATACTGATGCTGTCCCTGGTCTGCATGCTGCCGGCATACGGCCAGGTCGGATTCCAGAGTTGCGACCCCCAGGGCGACTCGGTCGTCGTGGCGCGAATGAGGGCCAAGATGGACCGCATACGCAGGCGCCGCCCCACCGTGGCGCTCGTGCTGAGCGGAGGCGGCGCCAAAGGCGCTGCGCATGTCGGCGTCCTGCAGTATCTCGAAGAGCAGGGCATCCCCATCGACATGGTGCTCGGGACCAGCATGGGAGGACTCGTCGGAGGCCTTTATTCAATAGGATACAGCCCGGAATTCATGGATTCCCTGTTCCGTTCCGTCGACTGGAACCTTGTACTGAGTGACAGGGTCCCCAAGGAACTCATCGCCTACCGTCAGAAAAAATACAAGGAGAAATATTTCGCGTCGGTCCCCTTCTATTACGGCAAGACCGACTTGTTCAACCGCGACGAGCCGGAGGCGAACTCGCATTTCCGCCGCCGGGAAGGGCTCCATTTCGGAGCCGGGGATGAAGTCGGAGAGAGGACTCTCAGGGAGAACCTTTTCGGGAGTCTCCCCGCCGGCTACATCTACGGCCACAACGTCAACAGCATATTCAGCGGACTGACCGTAGGCTACCAGGACAGAGTCGATTTCACCACGCTGCCTATACCGTTCTTCTGCATTGCTACGGAAATGGTTTCGGGCAAAGCGTACCTTTGGCATGAAGGGGAGTTGAATACGGCCCTCCGCTCCACGATGTCCATCCCGGGCATCTTCGCCCCGGTCAGGACCGCCGACAAGATATTCGTGGACGGAGGCATGCGCAACAATTTCCCGACGGATGTCGCGCGTGAGATGGGAGCCGATATCATCATCGGAGTGGACCTTTCAGACAGGAACATGACGTATCAGGACATCAACAACCTCGCCGACCTCGTATGGCAGTCGGTAGATATCCTTGGACGCGACTCGTTCGAGAAGAACATCAACATACCGGATATACTGATCAAGCCCGACCTCCACGAATACAATATGATGAGCTTCGACACGCAGAGCATCGACGTCATCATAGGGAGGGGATATGAAGCGGCCACGGCGCAGGAGGAAGCGTTGAAAGAGCTGAAGAAGCGTCTCGGGCCCGAAGAGACGGAGTTCCAGAACACGCCCGCGGTGGACATCGGAGAGATTCCGATAGTCCTGTCCGGAATCGATTTCGAAGGGATGACTTCCAACGAGGCGGAATACCTTATGGACCGCCTGGATATCAAGCCGTGGGACATGGTCTATAAGAAAGACCTGGAGAAAGCCGTCTCCACCATCCTGGCCACCGGTTCATTCGATTACGCCCGGTACGAGCTTCACAAGGACGGCGACAACTATATCCTGAACGTCATCTGCCGCAAAGGGCCTTCGCACCAGGCCGGAATAGGCATGCGTTTCGACACGGAGACCGTAGTGTCCGCCCTTCTGAACCTCGGGTTGAACGTCCACCGCATCAGGGGTTCGGCGTGGGACTTCACCGCCAAGATATCGTCCAATCCCCTTGCCCAGGTCCATTACAGCCTGCGTTTTCCCGCCTTCCCGACCATGAACGCCGACGTCCTTTGGGGGTTCACCAACTCCACCATAGTCACGCCCGCTTCCTGGAATTCCGTAGGAGGAGTGAGTCTCAAGTACAACAGGCTTGGACAGAGGTTCTATTTCTCCGACATCAACTGGAAGACCGCCGATGTCAAGATGGGAGTGAAGAACGATCTCGTCAATGTCACGCAACTCCTCGCGGGAACGTACATACCTCCGGAATACGACAAGGAGCACCTGCGCAACGATTTCCTGAGCTTCTTCGCAGAAGGCCGCGCCGACACTTTCGACAACGGCTATTTCCCGACTAAGGGATACAACATCGGAGGATCATACCAGTATGTGTTCGGCGGACTCATCACGGAGATCGACCCCGTCCACATCGTGCAGCTGGATGCGTCGAGGGTCCTCCACACCGGAAAGGTCCTGGACATCATCCCTTCGTTCTACGCCAGGTGCGCAATTGGCAAGAGCTTGCCGACAGCGTACATGAACGTAGCCGGAGGCAGCATGGCCGGCCGCTATTTCGAGCAGCAGGTGCCGTTCATCGGAATCAACTATGCCACGCCGCTCAGCGACAAGATGCTCAAGTTCGACATCGATTTCCGTTTCCACCTGACGGACAACAACTGGCTGTCCTTCAAGGGCGGAGCCATCAAGGATTCGGAGCACTTCAATTCCGACCTTCTTTGGACGGGCGACACCCTTTTCGGTGTAGGTGCCGAGTACGCTTACAACACCATTATGGGGCCGGTCAAGTTCAATGTACACTACTCCAACCTCACCAAAGGCATAGGCGTATATTTCAGCTTCGGTTACGATTTCTAGGACGATGGAGAAGGAGAAGGTGTTGCCATACCTGCAGAACCTTTGCGCCAAGCGCGAATACTGCCGTTCAGAGATACTGAAGAAGGCGGAGACTGCGCTGGAAGGCGACCGCCAGGCCGCGCAGGAGATGCTCGACTCGCTGGTCGCAGACCGCTTCGTCGATGACGCGCGCTACGCGGCCGCATTCGCGCGCGAGCGCTCCTCCCTTACCGGCTGGGGGCCGGACAAGATCCGATATTCGCTGCTTATGAAGGGCATCTCAAAGGCCGACATAGCAGCGGCGCTTGAGGAAGTCGATCCGGAAGCGGCCGGTGCCAGGATGGAGAAGCTCATTACGGCCAAATGCAAAAGTCTCCAGGGTGACCCCTTCATCAAGTTCAAACTCATCAAGTACGCCCTTTCCCGCGGGTACCGCTACGACGACGTCGCTCCCGCCGTCGACCGCATCCTCTCTTCCCAGGACTAAAAATTTGGACCTTGTGCCTCAGTTTGGCCCAAGGTTGATTTATCTTTGCAAAAGCTTTGGAGTTCGTCCGCCAATT
>CAMJHW010000008.1 GCA_946405645.1 uncultured Bacteroidales bacterium | reverse complement strand
TAGTCCTGCTGGAAACGGAGGTCGCGGTTGGTGACGATGCCGACGAGGGTATTGTCTTCCGCTACGACCGGGATGCCGCCGATCTTGAGCTCGCGCATCATGGCCAGGGCGTCTCCGACGGTCTTGTCGGCGGTGATGGTGGCCGGATCGGTGATCATGCCGTTCTCAGCGCGCTTGACGTGACGGACCTGGTCCGCCTGCTGTGCGATGGACATATTCTTGTGGATGACGCCGATTCCTCCTTCCCTGGCGATGGCGATGGCCATCGGGGCTTCGGTGACCGTATCCATGGCGGCGGATACGATGGGGATGTTCAGGGTAATGTGGCGGGAAAACCTGCTGGTGAGATTGACTTCGCGCGGGAGTACGTCCGAATAGGCCGGGACGAGCAGGACGTCATCAAAAGTCAGTCCTTCGCGTGCGGCTCTTTGATCAATGAAAGACATAGGCGGATGTTTTAAGATTGTGCAAAGTTACAAATAAAATCACTATTTTTGTAAATCATAAAGCGACATTGTTATGGGAATTTTCAACTGGTTCGGAGAGCAGGAACACAACACCTTCGACTACAAGCCTATCTATTACGACAAGGAGAAGGATGAGCGCCGTCAGAAGTTCGGTCGCGTGGACGGTTCCATCGAAGAGGAGAAGAAGAACGGCACCTATGTGCCCGGCTCCTACATCAAGGGCTCCCTGCGTGACGGAAAGTATCAGAAATCCGTCAGCGCGGGCAGCAAGGCCCAGAACATCATCGGCGTCATCGGCCTGATCCTGGTGATCGGTGTGCTGATGTACATCCTCAAGTTCTATTCTCTCCTGTAATGCCCGAGCTCAGGATACTGCCGGGCAACATTGCCAACATGATCGCCGCGGGCGAGGTCGTGCAGCGGCCTGCGTCCGTGGTCAAGGAGCTCATGGAGAACTCCGTCGATGCCGGAGCGCGCAGCGTGTCGGTGGTGGTCACCGACGCCGGGCGCACGCTCATCCAGGTCATCGACGATGGCTGCGGCATGGCCCCGGACGATGCTGTGCTCTGTTTCGAACGCCATGCGACTTCCAAGATCGCCACGGCCGAGGACCTGGACAATATCCTGACATTCGGATTCCGCGGCGAGGCCCTGGCCTCGATAGCGGCAGTCGCGGAGGTCACCCTCCGCACCCGCCGGCCCGACGACGAGGTCGGAACGGAGGTCGTCTTCGCCGACTCGCACCTGGTCTCCCAGGAAGAGGTCGCCGCTCCCTCCGGTTCCTCTTTCGCAGTACGCAACATCTTCTACAATGTTCCGGCGCGCCGCAAATTCCTCAAGTCCGACAATGTCGAGTTCAAGCATATCGTCGAGGAGTTCACCCGTGTCGCCCTGACCCGTCCCGACATCTCCTTCACCCTCTCGCACAACGGCCGGGACGTATTCGTTCTCAAGCCTGCCAAGTCCCTCAAGTTCAGGATACTGGACCTTCTCGGGACCAATGTCGTCGGGGACGTCGTGGATATCTCCGCAGATACTTCGCTGATGCGCGTGAGCGGCTTCATCGGCCGTCCTGATACGGCAAAGAAGACGCTCGGCAACCAATACTTCTTCGTCAACGGCCGCTATTTCCGCAGTCCTTACCTGCATAAGGCCGTGATGAAGGCTTACGAGGAATTCGTCCCCGAAGGTCTAACGCCCTCGTATTTCATCTTCCTCGAGGTGGATCCCCATACGGTCGACGTGAACATCCACCCTACCAAGTCCGAGATCAAATTCGAGGAGGACAATCTCATATTCCGCACCCTTTACGCCTGTGTCCGCGAGACTCTGGGCCGCAATTCCTTCGGAGCAAGCATTGACTTCGACAATGACGCCGCGGCTCAGCTTCCTGTTTTCGGCAAGAGTTTCGACGAATACAAGCCGTCCGTGTCCCCCAAGCTGGACCTGGACCCGGACTACAATCCTTTCGAGCCGGCTCCGGTCCCTTCCGATTACGATTTTTCCAATTATTCTCCAGTCCCGGAATCCCGGCAGAAGCCGCAGCATACCGCGGGGACCTCGCAGTATGCCGACAAGCACGAGGACTACGGCAAGCTCTTCGAGTCCAAGGTCCTGCCTACCACACAGATCCTTACGGTACAGGACAAGTACATAGTCACCACCGCCCGTTCCGGGCTGATGGTGGTGAACATACGCCGTGCGTTCGAGCGCATCCTTTACGAACGTTTCCTGCGCGCCCTCTCCAAGGGAGAGCACGTGTCTCAGGCTTCGCTGTTCCCCGAGCAGCTTCGGGTGGGAGTGGAGAACCGCCTTCTCTTCGATGAGAACGCCGAACTGCTGAAATCCCTCGGTTTCGACATCACGCCTTTCGGCAACGACACCATAGTGGTGAACGGAGTGCCGGACGGCTTCTCCTGCGAGAGCGGAAAGGTCGAGGCGATGGTCTCGGACCTCCTGTTCATCCTGTCCGAAGGACACTCGTCCCTGTCCGAGACCATGCATTCGTCCCTGGCGGAGAAGTTCGCCATCCTCGGATCGTCTTCCGCCAAGCTCCCTGCGTCCCCGTTCGAGGCGCAGCACCTTATCGACTCGCTTTTCGCCTCCGGCAACGCCGAACTCACATCCCGCGGACGCAGGATAGTCACCATCATTCCCGTCGACGAGATCGACAAGAAATTCTGATCGCCTATGCCAGACTACTATTCCTATAACGGCGGTTCCTCCGGAAGGGGAGGCTTTTTGGCCAATGTCCCGACCGTGACCCGCAACCTCATAATCATCAACGTGATAGTGTTCATCGCGACGCTTATCAACGAGAACTTCATGGTCTCGACCTTCGCGATGTTCTATCCCGCCTCGCAGTATTTCCATTCCTGGCAGATCCTCACGCATATGTTCATGCACGGAGGTTTCTGGCACATACTGTTCAACATGTACACGCTGTGGATGTTCGGATCCGTGCTGGAGAGGATGATTGGGGAGAAGAAGTTCCTGATCTTCTACTTCGTCTGCGGTCTGGGTGCGGTGGCCCTTCATACGGGTGTGGAGTATCTTCAGGCGCAGGAGTATATGAAGGCCATGGCCGACGGTTCCACCTCGGCCGCGCAGTCGTATGCAATGCTCAAGATGACTCCCACCTTGGGAGCTTCCGGCGCTATCTACGGTGTCATCATCGGCTATGCCATGCTCTTCCCCGAGTCGAGGCTTACCCTTTTGTTCCCTCCCGTGACGCTGAGCGCCAAGTGGATGGTGATCATCTTCGCTGCCGCCGAGCTGCTTTTCGGCATCACCGGCACGGCCGTAAGCATCGCGCATTTCGCACATTTGGGCGGTATGCTGTTCGGCTGGCTCCTCATCAAGTACTGGCGCAAGAAAGGAACGCTTTTCGACCGTAATTAACCTTTGCAGATATGGCTGAAAAGAAAAAGGGCTTTGGACGCATTCTGTTCGGGCTGACCGCCAGGACCTTCATGCTGATGAACGCGGGTGTGCTGATACTGAGCTACCTGTCCATGTTCGTCAACCCCGCCAAGGCTTGGTTCATGACCATATTCGGCGTGCTGTTCATAGTTTTCTTCATAGTGAACCTGCTCCTGCTGATTTGGGCCTTGAGGCGCAAGTCGGGCTCTGCGGTGATACCGCTTCTGGCCCTCCTTCCGTCGGTTTTCCTGATCGGCCGATATGTCCAGTTCTCGGGGCACAACGAGAGTTCCGAGGATGCAGTGACGATCGTCGATTACAATGTCGGCAAATTCTCGATGTATCCGTCCCATGCCCGTCTCGAAAGCGTCGAGGCGTGCAGGGATTCATTGTTCGCATTCATCAAGAAGGTCGATGCCGATATCATCTGCCTGCAGGAGTTCCGCGGTCCAAAAGGAGTGAAAGTCGAGGATTATTTCGCCGATATCATGCCTGAGTACAATGTCGAGCACTATACCCACATAACGGGCCGCGGCTATTTCGGAAATGTCATCCTGAGCCGGTTCCCCATCGTAGGACAGGGTCAGTTCGACTTCGAGGAGAGTTCCAACCAGGCGCATTACGCCGACTTGGACATCGACGGCGAGATAGTGAGGGTTTACAACTGCCATCTTGAGAGCTACAGCCTTTCCGTTCCCCGTCTCGTCAAGGCTTTCACCAGCCGTGAGGACGGCAAGGTGCAGGAAGCCGAGGAGAAAATGAAGAATTCCATCACCCGCCGTCCCCAGCAGGTGGATGTGCTCCTCGAGGACATCCGCAATTCTCCCGTCGAATCCATCGTCACCGGCGACTTCAACGATACTCCGATGTCATACACCTACCAGCGTCTCCAGCAGGGCAGGAAAGACTCGTTCATCGAAGCGGGAAAAGGGATGGGCGGTACGTATTCCGGCCTGTGGCCGTTCATAAGGATCGATTACGTGCTCTTCCCCGAGAAATGCGAGGCATTGTACCACAAGGTCGAACGCAAGCGCTTCTCCGACCATTATCCGATAGTTACCAGACTGAAATTCAATTGAAGATGAAGAAAGCGGACATCCCTGCCGTGATGGCGGAGGCCTTGGAGGTCCTCCGCAAGGGCGGCGTCATCCTTTATCCTACAGATACCATCTGGGGCATTGGCTGCGATGCGACGGATCCGGATGCGGTACGGCGCGTCTTTGAGATCAAGCGCCGTTCCGACTCCAAGTCGCTGGTGCTGCTGGCCAGCGACCTGGACATGGTAGCGCGTTACATCAAGAAGATTCCGGACGTCGCCATCGACCTTGTGGAGGTCAATGACAAGCCGATGACCATCATCTATCCTGGTGCGGTATGCTCTTCGGCGCCTGCGGAAGGGAAACCCGCCGTCAAGGACCGTTGGCTTCTGGCATACAATACCGTAGCCGAGGACGGATCAGTGGGTATCCGCATCCCGCTGATGGATTTCTGCAAGGAGCTTGTCCGCAGGCTCGGACGTCCCATTGTGTCCACATCCGCCAATATTTCCGGCGAACCTTCGCCGAAGACCTTCAAGGATATCCCGGAAGAGATCCGTTCCGCCGTGGACTATATCGTCAGTCCTTCGATGGACAGGGAGTCGACCGGGCTGGCCTCCCAGATCATCAAGCTGGAGGTCGACGGGGAAGTGAAGATAATCCGTCCTTAGAGCATGGAGCTTTTTTTCTCGAGAGATATCGACGGCTCGGTATGCCGTCTGGACGCTGACGAGTCGGCGCACTGCGTGAAGGTGCTCCGGCACCGGGAGGGAGACGACATCCACGTCATCGACGGAGAGGGCACCCTCTACACCTGCCGGATCCTGTCGGCTTCGCCGAAGGAGGTGGAGGCGCAGGTGACCGGGGTGGAGCGCGACTGGGGATCGCATCCGTATAAGCTCCGCATGGCGGTGTGTCCTACCAAGAATACCGACCGTTATGAGTGGTTTGCGGAGAAGGCTACGGAGCTGGGAGTGGACGTCATCACTCCCGTGATCGGAGACCATTCAGAGCGTAAGGTCTTCAAGACCGACCGCCTGAAACGTATCCTTCTCTCCGCCTCCAAGCAGTCCCTTAAAGGCGCTGTGCCCCAGGTCGACGAAGCCCTTCCGCTCCGTGACCTGATCCGCTCTTATGCTTCTTTCTATGATGTCTTGAAATTGATTTGCTGTTGCTACGAGGGGGAGGAGAAGAGGGTTTCAATAGGGGAAGTGCTGGCAGAATGCCAGGCTTCGGATATTGTAATCCTGATTGGTCCCGAAGGGGATTTCTCGAGGGAGGAGGTGGCGCTGGCGCTGGAGTGCGGATTCCGGCCGGTGCACCTGGGGCCGTCAAGGCTCCGCACCGAGACGGCTGCGCTGGCCGCCGTTGCGGCCGTGTATTTCCATTACTGCGGAGATAAAGGGATGTAAACCATGTATATCGGACTGATATCTGACACTCACGGGGTTTTCGACGATCCTTTCAAGGAGTTCCTGCAGCCGGTGGACCAGATCTGGCATGCCGGGGACTTCGGAGGAGGATTGGAGACAGCGCAGAAGATTGCGGCCTTCAAGCCGCTGATTGGAGTCTATGGCAACTGCGACGGGCAGGACATCCGGATGGAGTATCCGCACCACCAGTTCTTCGAGTGCTGCGGAATGTCGGTGCTGATGATGCATATCGGGGGTTACCCCGGACACTATGATCTTCGGGCAAGGGCTCTGATCGACAGCCTGCGTCCTCAAGTCTTTGTCTGCGGACACTCCCACATCCTCAAGGTCATGCGCGATACCCAGTACGACATGATGACCATCAATCCCGGCGCGGCCGGCATCCAAGGCTGGCACATTGTCCGTACCGCCTTGCGTTTCCGCATCGAAGACGGCAAGATCTCCGATATGGAGGTTTTCAACTATCCCAGATAGTCTGTACAGGCTATTCCTGGCCGCCCGAAGACTCCGGAGGGGCGACAATACCCATCTCGGGAGCAACGTCTCCCTGGAGTTGCTCCTCGTCAGGTTTCTCGATATCGCCCTTGGTGCAAGAGGTGACCATGGCGGCGGGAGCGATGGCGGCCAGGCCGAGGGCCAGGCCCGCTACGCGGGTCGTGAACCCGAGCCGGCGCCGCCGCGCCAGCTGCTCTTCGAGGTAGGCCACCTCGGACTCGCATTTGGGGCAAGTACCGGTGCAATCGCCCTTATGCTTGCATTCCGCAGTGACGAATTCGATGTCATTAGCCTTGGCTATCTGCCTTCTGATCTCCTTGAGAATCCGGCATATTTCCTTTCCTCTTTCCATTTATATCCGTTTTGTATTCAAATCTGTCAAAATCGCTGAAGCCCATGGCTTCCAGCTCTTTGATGCTCTTGTCACGGTCGGCGTCTTCGTTGTAGCCGGGGATATGGGGGATGCGTATCGTGCATCTGTCTGCGAGTCCGGACTCCGCCAATGATCTGAGGTTGTCGCGTACCCTCCCGTTGTCCCTGCCGGTGTAATTTCTGTAAATGTCCGGGTCCATGTCCTTGATGTCGATGTACCAATGGTCAATAATCGGCATCAACTCCTTGACATTCTCTTCCGGAACGTTGAGGGAGGTCTCGGCATTGAGCTTCCACTCGGGGCCGCAGAAGCTGCGGAAGGTCCGGATGAAATCCGGCCTCAGCAGCGGCTCGCCTCCTCCGAAGGTAACGCCTCCTCCCGTGGCCAGGTAATACAGCTCATCCTTGCGGACTGTTGCATACAGATCCTCAGGTGTAAAAGTCCTGTGTGGAGAGTCCGGATCAAGGGTGTGAGGATTGAGGCAGTAGCGGCAGCGAAGCGGGCATGACATGAATGCCACCAGGGTGGTCAGTCCTTCCCCGTCGATTGCAATCCTCAGCCTGGATACGGCGGCGATATCTGCTTGCATTCCCATATTTCCGGTCAATCAACGACGGCAGTGTGAAAATACTGCATCCGGGCCGGGATTATTTTCCTGCGAGATGTTTTTCCCAGGCCCAGGCTGATGCAAGAGTGTCTTCGACACTGCGGACGGCCTTCCAGCCCAGCTCCACGTTGGCCAGGGACGGGTCGGCCCAGATGGCGGTGACATCTCCCGGCCGGCGCGGAGCGAAACGATAGTTGAGCTTGACGCCGTTGACCTTCTCGAAAGCCGTCACCAGCTCGAGTACGGAGACCGGTCTGCCGGTACCGATGTTGAAGATCTCGTAAGGTTCTTTCATCTTGCCGTCGAGCATCCTTGAGACTGCGCATACGTGTGCTTTCGCCAGGTCCGTGATGTCGATGTAGTCCCTGAGACAGGTCCCGTCCGGGGTGGGGTAGTCGTTGCCGAAGATGCTGAGGCACTCGCGCTTGCCGATGGCGGTCTGGGTGATGAAGGGAACGAGATTGTTGGGGACTCCTCTGGGGAGCTCGCCTATCAGTGCGGAAGGATGTGCCCCGATGGGATTGAAGTAACGCAGGGCTATGCCGCGGATCTGCGGATAGGCCTTGACCGAGTCGCGAAGGAAATCCTCGCACATCTGTTTGGTGTTGCCGTAGGGAGAGGTGGCGGGCTGGCGCGGCGAGCGCTCGGTGACGGGGAGCTCGTCCGGCTCGCCATAGACTGTCGCCGAAGATGAGAAGAGGACGTTGCAGCCGCCGTGGGTACGGGCGGCCTCGAGGACGTTCAGGAATGAAGACAGATTGTTGCGGTAATAGAGGACGGGCTCTTCGACGGACTCCCCGACGGCCTTGAAGGCCGCGAAATGGATGACGGCGTCGATGTCGTATTCGGAGAACAGGCGATCCACCGCCCCCATGTCGCAGAAATCCATCTGTACGAACGGCAGCCGGCGGCCTATGATCTGCGTGACTCCTTCGAAGCAGGTCATGTCGCAGTTGGACATATTGTCGGCTACGACGACGTCGTATCCCGCTTCGACCAGCTCTACCGTCACGTGGCTTCCGATGAATCCGGCGCCTCCCGATACCAATACTGTCTTTTTCATCTTCAATTGATTTTGGCAAGGCCAAAGTTAAGAATAATTGGTTAATTTTGTAAGGTAGAGGAACAAGAGTTATGAGAAGGATATCGATGACGGTATTGGCATTGTTTTCCGCGGCCGTGCTGGCCGCAGGCCAGAATGCCGCGCAGAAATATGTCGAACAGCTCAAGACCACTGATGAGCTCAGGGAGGCCGTCTGGGGCATCCGTGCCGTCAAGGTGGGCGGCGGCGGAGTCGCAGAGTACAATTCCCGTACGCGCATGATGCCCGCCTCCAACGTCAAGGTGTTCACGACCGGTCTTGCCCTCAACGAACTCGGCAGCGGCTACCGTTTCCGCACCAGGCTGGCTTACAGCGGAAGCATAGAGGGCGGAGTGCTGAAGGGCGACCTCTACATCGTCGGCGGAGGCGATCCTACCATCGGCGCACGCGACAGCGTGGCCTTCGCCCTTCAGAAGACCTTTTCCGAATGGGAGAAGATGGTCCGTGCTGCCGGTATCAAATCCATAGAAGGTTATATCGTGGGCGACGGCCGCTGGCTGGACTGCGAGCCGCAGAACGTTTCGTGGCAGTTGGAGGACGCCGCCACGGGCGACGGGACGGTCATGACCGGTCTGGGCTTCGGCGGCGGACTGCAGGCTTTCACCGTTGCCCCGGGCGCCAAGGTCGGCGATCCCGTCAAGGTGACACCTTCTTTCCCCGACACTCCTTGGATGAACTGGACGCATACCGCAGTGACCGGGGCTTCCGGTTCGGGAGACCAGTTGTACTATGCCTGTACCGACCTTGCGCCGGTGGCCTCGATGACCGGTTCGCTGGCATTGGGGACCGCGTCCAAGCGCATTACCTGCACCAATGCATTCGGGGCGCTTACCTGCGCCTTCTATTTCTACAGGTATCTGGAGAACATCGGGATTCTTGCGTCCGACGGCCCCGCAGACATCGATCCTTCGGGCCGTCTGCGTGACTTCGCCGGCGATGCGGAGCTCCGTGCCGCCGCGCCCCAGGACTCCCTGCACTTCATAGGCGAGAGTTTCTCGCCGGCTCTGAAGGATATCGTCCGGCAGACCAATGGTCATAGCGACAATTACTACGCCGAGGCGCTGCTGCGCATCCTGGCCAAGGAGGGCAAGGGCTCTGCCCGCTTCGACGCATGCCAGGAAGCGCGCGACGCTGCTTTCGGCAAGCTTGGAGTCGCCGGCGCGGACCGTGTACAGTTCTATGACGGCAGCGGCCTCGCGCGCAAGAACTATGTGACCCCGGACTTTACCGTCCGTTTCCTTACCGCCATGACCAAGACCGCAGTGTACCGGGATTATCTCGCGTCGCTGCCTCAGGCGGGCAGCGGTACGCTTGCCAGCCGCCTGCGCAGCGCTCCCGAGTCGGTCCGCAGCCGCGTCCGCATGAAGAGCGGCAGCATGAACGGAGTCCGCTGCTTCAGCGGTTACATCCTGTCTTCCGACGGCAAGCCGGAGAATACCATCGTGTTTTCGATAATGACCAACAATACCGTGGTCCCTTCGTCCAGGATGAATTTCATCATGGACCGCATCATCACTTTACTGGCTGAGGAGAATTAGATATGGCTAACAAGGTCAAGACCGTCTGGTACTGCACATCGTGCGGAAATGAGAGTCCGAAATGGATGGGGCGCTGCCCCGCCTGCGGAGAGTGGAATACTATGGTGGAGCAGCCGCGCGAGAGCCGCAAACCCGCCTCCGGGCCGGCGGCTCCGGCAGGCGAACGCCGCCGTCCGGTGCAGCTGCGCGACATCTCCGCCTCCGGCGAGGCCCGCGTCTCGCTGCACAACGGCGAAGTGGACCGCATCCTCGGAGGCGGCATAGTGCCGGGTTCGCTTGTGCTGATAGGCGGCGAACCGGGCATAGGCAAGTCCACGCTGTCGTTGCAGATTCCGCTTCACTGTGCAGACCTCAGGACACTGTATGTCACCGGCGAGGAGAGTGTGAACCAGGTCAAGATGCGCGCCGAGCGTCTGGGCGGCGATGCCGGCCAGTGCTTCATCTACAGCGAGACCCTGATGGAGAACATACTGGAGGAGGCCCGCTCCATGATGCCTCAGTTGATGATAGTCGATTCGGTGCAGACCATGTTCACCGAGTCGCTCGATTCCGCTCCCGGTTCCGTATCCCAGATTAAGGAAGTGGCTGCGCAGCTGCTCAGGTTTGCAAAGGAAACCGGCGTTCCGGTCATCCTGATAGGACATATCACCAAGGACGGTTTCATCGCCGGTCCCAAGATCCTGGAGCATATCGTGGATGTAGTCCTGCAGTTCGAAGGGGAGAACCGCGGTTCGTACAGGCTGCTCCGCAGCATCAAGAACCGCTTCGGCTCCACCTCCGAACTGGCCGTCTTCGAGATGACCGGGCAGGGACTCCGTGAGGTTTCGAATCCCTCGGAGCTGTTGATACCTATGCATGAGCAAGGGCTCAGCGGCACGGCCGTGAGCGCCATGCTGGACGGCTCGCGTCCCTTCCTCTTCGAGGTCCAGGCGCTCGTCAGCTCCGCCGCATACGGCACGGCGCAGCGTTCGGCGACCGGCTTCGACGTGCGCAGACTCAACATGCTGCTCGCGGTGCTCGAGCGCCGCGCCGGCTTCCACCTTAGCGCTAAAGATGTCTTCCTCAATATGGCAGGCGGACTGAGGGTCAGCGACCCCGCCTGCGACCTCGCCGTCATCTGCGCCGTCCTGTCGTCCAATTTCGACTTCGCCATCCCCGCCGACGTATGCTTTGCGGGCGAGGTCGGGCTGAGCGGCGAGATCCGGCCGGTCGGCCAGACCGACCGCCGCATCGCCGAGGCCGCCCGCCTCGGCTTCAGCAAGGTCTTCGTGTCGTCGTTCTCCTCCTTCGACAAGAAATCCGCCGAGGGTATCCAGGTGGTAAAGGTCGCGGACGTTCCCGCCCTCGTCAAAGCCCTGTTCAAATAAAAAAAGTGACCGATATAGCTATCGGTCACTTTTACTTATGTGGGGGATGATTATTTCGAATCCTTCACGAGCTCGCTCAACTTGGTGTAGAGTCCGTCGGTCTTCTCGAGCAGTTCCTTGCGGAGGCCGTTGAAGTAGGCTTTCTTGTTGCCCTCGGGCTTGACGTTGACTTTGTCCTTGAGGTCGTTGAAAAGCTCGACGGCCTCGTCGAGGATGTTGGAAAGTCCCTCGTCGGGAATGGAGGGGCTGCAGGTTGCGAGGAAATAACAATCGTCCACGAACGCGCTGAGCACGTATTCGATGTCCTTTTTGATGTCACGAAGATTCATATCGTTCTGTTTTAATTTGCTGCAAATATAGTGAATTTTCGTAAATATCCCCTATCTCTCGAATATCCGGCGTCGGCCTATTTGCCTTCTTTGATCTTGCCGGAGGCCCATTCGATGAAGTACTTCATGTTGGGGCCGTCGGTGTGGCCGCCGTCGTGCTGGCGCCAGGCGAGCTCACCGTCAAGAAGGCCGGTGAGAACCGGCGGCATGGGCTCCTTGCGGTAGTCGTTGGACAGACCGAGATCCTTGGCGCCGAGCAGCTTGAACACCTCTCCTGCGGCGACGGTAGCCTGCCAGCTGCCATACTGGTCCAGCCACAGGGCATCACCCTGCTCGGGAACTCCGTAGCTGATGAATACGAGGCGCGGGGCGCAGAGTGCAATGAGTTCGTGGGAATCCACGGGCAGCATGTCGGCGGTCCAGGCTCCGGTCTTCGACTCGGTAGCGCAGTACTTGATGTAGTTGCCGGCCATCCAGTGGTACTCTCCCGAGTTGGCGAGATTCTCCAGACCTTCGCCGAACAGACGACGGTGTAGGGTGGCTCCGCCCTTGCCGGACGAACCGATGAGGCCCATATAGAAACGCTCCTCGAATGCAAGGGTCACAAGTGCGGCTTTGCCGTATCTCGAGACGCCCTCGATACCGACGTGCTTCGCATCTACGTCGGGGTCGGTCTCGAGATAATCGAGGCCGCGTGCCGCGCCCCAGGCCCATGCGCGCAGGGAACCCCAATCGTCCGGTTTGCGCGGCTGGCCCTTGTTCACGAGGCCGATGATGCCGCGGGTGAGTCCGGCACCGTTGTCAGCCTGGATGCTGCTCGGGTCGATCATGGCGTAGCCCCATCCGGCGGCGAGAAGCTGCTGGTTGGACGGAGGATCCTGGCCGGGAGCGAGCTGAGGCTGGCGGGCGAAAGCCGCGAAAGGATTGGCAGGCTCGAAGGGCTGCCAGGCGGGATATTTCTTCATAAGTTCCGCAGTCTCCGGATCGTTCTCCAGCATGCGGCGCAGTACTTTATTGATGACGGCCATATCGGCTCCGCCGGGCTTGACGGGGTTCGGGAGGTTGGCGCCGCCGAACATCATGAGAAGCGGAACAGGTCCGGTGGCGTTGGCGGGAGTCACGACCACCATCTTGATATCGACATTGATCGAAGGACATGAGGAATTGTCCACGTGGCCTCTGAGCTGTTTTGCCTTGGCCCTGATCATGCCGACGGTCTCGATCTCTTCGGCCTCGACAATCCATGTCACGGAAGGGACGTTGTCGGGAACGCGGCCGTAAACTTCGCTCTCGAAGCCTTCGACAATCTCGGGTCTGCGGACTTCCCACCACTGCTTTGCGGTAGTGACCTTCTTTCCTGCATTGGTCTTGAGGATCTCCGGCAGTACGGGGAAAGGATTGGCCTTGCTTTCGTCGTAGTTGGCGGCGTGAGGACTGCTCTCGTCTGCGTCGAAGGCGTGTCTGATGGACTTGATGCCCAGTTGGTCAAGCATGTTCTGGTGGTCCTGCTGGGCTGTGAAAGTCACAGGCTCCTGCGCATAGGAAGCCGCGCAGAACAGGCATGCGGCGATTAAAAGGAAAATCTTTTTCATTTCAATAGATTTTAAACTAGTGCTAATTTAATCTTTTATTCTGAAAAACGTATCTGCCGGCGAAGCTTATTCGGATTGGATGAAATATAACGGGCTTTTCGACAGGGGAGTGACGCCGTTGCCGTCGGTGTGGCCGAGAATGCGGCGGATGGCGACAGGCTTCCTTACGTAATGGTCCGGTTCGGCGGGATCGAGGGAGCTGATACGGACCAATTGTGAAGAATGGATGAAACGGCCTCCGCCGATGTAAATGCCTACGTGGTTGACGCGTACGGGTTTTTCACCTTCGGCCGGGGTGCCGAAGAAGAGGAGGTCTCCCGGCTCGAGAGAGTCCGGGCTGACTTCCACGCCGGCCCGGACCTGCTGTGAGGTGTTCCTCGGGAGCAGTATGCCGTTCATGAAATAGGCGCAAAGCGTGAGTCCGCTGCAGTCGACGCCCTTGACCGATGCTCCTCCCCACATGTAAGGGACGCCGAGAAAACGCATGGCCGTCTCGACGATGCTGTTCCCGTCGGGATGGCGGGAAGCCGTCCAGGCGGCGAAGTCGGTGACATCCGCTTTGGGCACCCATCCGGTCCTGCCCGACGGCAGCATACAAAAGAAGAATTTTCCTTTTTTGACCGCCTTCCCGCGGCTGTCCGTTACGGGACGCAGGAGACATCCCATGACCAGGTCGCTTACTTGTCCGGAGGAGAAGGACGGACCGGAATACACATGCGTGTAATCGCTTGTGCAGATGTATTTGGGGCTGGCGATATAGGCGTTGGCTTCGTCCCCGGTCATGAAAGCAAGACCCAGTTCATTGACCCAGGCTTTATAGGGTTCCGGGCTTACTACCTGCCTCCAGTAGCCTTCTTCTCCGACGACCTCCACGACCGTGCCCATCAGGGTCTGGTCGCCAAGCTCCGCGGTATAATCCGGAGCTTCGCGCATATAGTTGGCGGACAGATCGACCACGGCCCATTTGCGCCCTTCCCCGGAGGGGACCTGGGCGGCTGCCGTGACGGCAAAGGTGGCCAGCGCCAATGCTGCAACGAACTTTCTCATATTCCGGTCATTTTATGCAAATATAGGAAATTCCCCTAACTTTGCCTCTGAAATGGACAAGCGATACCATTCATACGCGGACTATTTCCGCTCGAAATATGGCGAACGGTTGCAGAAACTTGTGATCGATGCCGGTTTCACCTGTCCCAACCGGGACGGAACGGTGGGGACGGGCGGCTGTTCGTACTGCGACAACGCCGCCTTCCACCCGGGCTACAGCACTCCGGGCAAGTCCATCGCGCAGCAGCTTGACGAGGGTATCTCGTTCCATCAGGTCCGATATCGCGGAGCGACGCACTATCTTGCCTATTTCCAGTCCTTCAGCAACACCTATGGCACAGTGGAACGGCTGCGGCAGGTCTATTGCGAAGCCCTGGAGCACCCCCGTGTGGTCGGGCTCGTCATCGGGACGCGCCCAGACTGCATCGACGATGCCAGGCTTGACCTGCTGGAAGAACTCCGCGACAAGCCCATGGCTGGCAAGGAAGAGCCCTTCCGCACCCCGATAATCCAGATCGAATACGGCATCGAGTCCTGCTATGACGAGACGCTCGCGCACATCGGGCGCGGCCATGACTTCGACTGCGCCCGCAGGGCAGTCGAAGCTACGTCCGCGCGCGGCTTCGACGTGGGCGCGCATTTCATCCTCGGCCTGCCGGGAGAAACCCGGCAGATGCTCCTGGACCAGTGCGCGCGCATCAATGCCCTTCCGCTCCACAGCGTCAAGTTCCACCAGCTCCAGCTGGTCAAAGGCACACGCATGGAAGCGGAGGCCCGCGAGCACCCCGAGCGCTTCCTGGACTGGACGCTCGACGAGTATCTCGACCTTGTCATCGACATCCTCGAGCGCCTTCGCCCCGACCTGTATATCGAGCGTGTCGCCGGCGAGGTCCCTCCGAGATTTGTGGAGAAGACCCGCTGGGGGCTGATCAGGAACTTCCAGATCCTGCATCTCCTGGATGAACGGCTTGATGCCCGCGGCACCCGTCAAGGGGCTCTATGGAGCCCCGCTATTTTTGATTGAGAAAGATTATTCCTATATTTGTCAGTTACAATGGACAATGCCGTGAAGACCTTCCGAATCACGCTCATATTTCTCATGCTCGCGCTGCTCCCTTCCTGCCGCGCGGTCAGGGATTTCATGCATGACGGCAAGGTGGTCGCGAGGGTAGGCTCCCACGACCTGTATCTTTCGGAACTGGAGTCTTTCATACCGAACGGCGTCTCTCCCGAGGACAGCGCGCATCTTGCGGAGCAGTACATCCGAACCTGGGCCACCGGGCAGTTGTATGTGGATATGGCCACGCAGCAGCTCTCCAAGCCTGAGAAGGATGTTTCCAAGGAACTTGAGGACTACAAGAATTCCCTTCTCCGCTACCGTTATGAACAGCGCTATGTCAACGAGCGCCTGGACACGACCGTCTCGCGTTCGGAGATAGAGAAATACTATGAGGATCACGAGGACCTTTTCATCTTGGACGTCCCCATCCTCAAGGCCCGATTCCTTGACATAATGGAAGATTCTCCCAACTACGAGACCATCCGCCGCAGGATGTCCTCCAACGAATACGAAGACATCGCCGAGGCCGACAGCCTGGCTTATTCCTCGGCCTTGCGCTATGTCGACTGGTCGGACCGCTGGGTAGATGCGGTCACGCTCGCAAGGGAGTTCGGCACTGACTATGGCACAATGCTCTCCAAACTTCACGACTCTTTCATCGAGATGCGCGAGGACAGGGGAGACCTGAAGATAGCATATGTCCTTGAGACCCGCAAGGCCGGGACTCTCGCACCTTTGGACTATTGCGAGGACCGCATAAGGGATATCATCATCAGCGGCAGGAAGCACGGTCTGCTTACGACTTTGGAACAAGACTTGCTGGAAGATGCCCTTGCCAAAGGAAACTTTATTATTTATTCTGACAAATGAGAAAGACAATCATCGTGCTGGCGGCCGCCGCCGCACTGTCGTGCTGCTGCACCGCGGCCTTCGCGCAGAGATATGAAGGAGGTCTGATAGACAAGACCGTCGCCATCGTGGGCAACGAAATGGTATCGCTCGCCGACATCGAGGCGCAGGTGCAGATGATGCGCGCCCAGGGCCTGTCTTCCGACAGGAGCGTGCGTTGCGAGGTGCTCGAACAGATGCTCGAGTCCAAACTGTTCCTCATGCAGGCGCGCATAGACTCGCTTACCGTCAACAGCGATATGGTCGAGAACCAGCTTTCCAGCCGTATCGACGAGGTCCGTACGATGCTCGGCGGCGATGAGAATGTCGAGGAGTATTTCCACAAACCCCTCTACCGCCTCCGCGACGAATGGCGTCAGCAGTTCGAGGACCAGAGCCTTACCCAGGAGGAGCAGAGCAATATCGTAGCGTCGGTTCCGGAGATCACCCCGTATGATGTCAGGGAGTTCCTCGATACCGCGGACGTTTCCACGCTTCCGGTCGTGCCCATGAAATACCAGATGAGCCAGATCTGCATCTATCCCGACCGTGAAAGCGCGGCGCTGGCCGTGAAGGAGCGCCTGCTCTCGATCCGTGAGCGCATCCTGAACGGAGAGCGTTTCGCCACCCTTGCCCGCCTCTATTCCGAGGACGGCAGTTCCCGAAGGGGAGGAGAGCTCGGAATGGCTCCAAAGTCGATCTACTGGCCGCAGTTCTCCGATGCCGCCATGGCCCTCAAGCCCGGCAACATTTCCCAGATAGTCGAAACCCCGGACGGATTCCATATCATCGAGGTCTTGGAGAAGAAGGGCGACTCGTTCAACGCCCGTCATATCCTCCTTCGTCCCGAATATACGCAGGAGGATCAGGACAAGGCTTTCAAGACCCTCGATTCCCTTCGTACCGAGATTCAGAACAAAGCCGTGACATTCGAGCTTGCAGCCCGGTTCTATTCCGAGGATCCAGCCACCCGCACCAACGGAGGGCAGATGTCCGATCCCAGTACCGGCAGCTCCTATTTCGAGGTCGACCAGATCAAACCGCAGGACTATGCCGCCGTCCGCGACCTCCAGGTCGGAGAGATCTCCGAACCCATCGCGTCGCTTGACAATGAGGGCCGTGACGGCAACCTTGTTTACAAGATCATCCGTCTGGACAATATCCTTCCGGCCCATACCGCCACCTTCGAGCACGATTTCACGGACATCGCCGACCAGGTGATGTACCAGAAGCAGATGGCCGTGATCAACGCTTTCATAGAGGACAAGATATCCACCACGTATATCATGATCGATCCGATGTTCAAGGACTGCGAGTTCAACCGCAGCGGGTGGAGGGACAAGTTCCGCGAAGAGTAATCCGCTCCGATGTCCTCCCGCAAGCCGTTCATAGCATTGCTTTTGCTGGCCGTCATGGCCCAGCCGCTTTCCGCCCAGTCCAGACGCGGACAGACGGACAGCGTCGTAGTGCTGATGAACGCCAAGTCGCTCGAGCTTATGGAGAACCAGGTCGGGCAGCACTTCCGCAAAGCCATCGACGCCCGTTTCCTCCACAACAATACCTATCTGGTGTGCGACTCTGCGCTTTGGAACGTCGATATGCGCATAATCAATGCCTATGGCAATGTACAGATCATCCAGGACCGGACCGTCCTTTCCAGCGACCGTCTGGATTACCTCATCGACGATGACCTGGCGCAGTTCCGCGGCTCCCTGGTCCAGCTTCTTGACAAGGACGGCAATACCCTCAGGACGCATTTCCTTGATTACAATACCCGGGACAGTATAGCGGTTTTCCAGCGTGGGGCTTCTATGCGTGACAAGGACGGGCAGGTGATAGAGAGTACCAATGGATCGTATGATTCCAAGGAAAGGGTTTTCACGTTCGAGCGCAACGTGAACATGTATACCGACTCGGTATATGTCAAGACCAACCGCCTCCTGTATCACACGGATTACGACTTCGCCGAGTTCTTCGGAGGCCTGGATGCCTGGAAGGACAAGAACATGCTCTCTTCGGAAAGCGGTACATACGACAAGCTCAACGACCGTTTCTTCTTCAACGAGGACGTCCATGTGATGTCTGACACGCAGGAGGGATGGGCGGATTCGCTGTACTTCGACAGGACGTACAACAATCTCGAGATGTTCGGCAACGTACAGGTTACGGACACGAGCAGGAACGTATCGGCCGTGTCGCAGCGCCTGTTCTATGTGGATTCGCTCTCGCAGGTTACACTTGAACGCGAGGCGGCAGTCATTGCTGAGACCAATCAGGGCGGTCAGTTGGATACTGTTTATATGGGCGCGGACAGGATGATATACCATACCGTGCCGAAATGCGATATTTCAGGCAATATCATTCTGGCTTCCGAGAAGCGCCTGGCGGATATTGCCGCGGACCCGGTGGCGACCTATCGCAGCCGGGCTGCCGCTCCTTCGAAGGAGGAGTCTGATGACGCTTCCGGCGACGAGCCTGCAGATGCGTCCGACACCGGCTCAGTTCCGCCCCCTCCTGAAGACATCTCCGGCAAAGCGGCGTCCGCGGATCTGGATTCGCTTAAGATAGACCGCGAGGCTCTCGAGCCCATGGAGGGAGAAGATGCCGCCGCCGATTCTCTCGATACTTTCAGATTCCATGAAGAATTGCCGCAGTTGGATTCCGCCGCCATGGCGGAGAAGGCCCGGCTCGACTCTATTGCCGCCGTCGAAAAAGCTCGCCTTGATTCCATTGCTCTGGCCGACTCTCTCGCTGCGGAGCGCGAGCGTTTCGTCAGGGACTCGCTTGCCAGCAGGGACACGTCCGCCGTCGGATTCCTGACGGCTACGGGACACATACGTATGTTCAAGTCCGACATGCAGGCCAGGTGCGATTCGTTGGAGTACTCCGACCTGGATTCGCTGGCGAGGATGTTCATTTCCCCTATCGTATGGAACGAGGGGAACAGGCAGTACACCTCGGACAGTCTGACGGTCGCCATCAGGAACCAGCGCATGGACAAGGCCAGTCTGATGTCCAATGCGTTCATCATCATACAGGAAGACACGATTTGCTTCGACCAGATACGCGGTACGGAGATCATGGCATATTTCGACTCCACGACCGTGCTGGAGCGCTTCGACGCGCTCGGCGGGTCGTCGGCACTGTTCTATCTGAAGGAGAATGATGCATTCGCCACGGTGAACAAGGTGGAGGCAAAGATGATTTCCGCCGACTTCGTCGAAGGTGAGATAGACAGGATATCATATTTCGACAGCCCGAAGAACGATGCTTATCCGCTGGTGCAGCTCCCTGCAGCGGAACGTGAACTGAAGGGATTCCACTGGCAGCCGGAAAGCCGTCCGAAGGGCAAGCACGACATTACGATACTTGAGCTTCGCGAGCCCGAGCGTTTCGAGTATCTGTCCCGGGCGATGCCGAAGTTCACGGAGACAGAGCGCTATTTCCCCGGGCATATGAAATCAATCGCGAAGAAGCTTGCTGCCGCGGACTCGCTGAGGCGTGTGCGGCACGCCGAAGAGCGCCGCCGGCAGGCTCTCGCAGAGCAGGAGGCCGCTCTGGCGGCTGCCGACTCGCTTCAGGCTGAGGCTGCCGCAGATTCGCTTGCCGCGGCTCCGGCCGCCGGGCAGGCTGATGCCGCTGCCCAGGCAGCGGAAGGCTCGCCGAAGGCCGGTGCTGAGGCGCAGGCTTCCGCCCCTGCGGACACGGTCCTTGCCGGAGGCAAGCCCGTCGAGCCGGGCGAAATCGCTTCTGAACCAACGCCGGAGGAACTGAAGGCGGCGGAAGCTGCGCGCAAGGCGGCCGAAAAGGCCGTGCGCAAAGCCGAGGCCGAGGCGAAACGGCAGGCGCGTATCGACAAGCGTGAGGCCCGCTGGGCGGAGCTTGACGCCCGCGACGCCGCCAAGCAGGCCGCCAAGGATGCCAAGGCCTTGGAGAAGAAACGCAAACAGACACTGAAGCTAGTGATCGCCGCGGAGAAGGAAGCAGCGAAGAACCAGAAGAGACTAGATAAATACATCCGGAAGTACGAGCGTCAGAAAGAACGCAAGGAGAACCGGAAAAACAAATAACCGATCCTCTAATGGAAGAGAACAAGAACTATTCTTTGCCTGAGAACGCGCACCGCGAGCTCGGGCCGGGTGAGGAGTACAAGCCTATCCTCGATCCCGGAAAGACTTATCCCGAAGTGACCCCCTATTCCGTCATTATGGGTCTCATAATGGTGGTGATCTTCTCGGCGGCAGCCGCTTACCTCGGCCTCAAGGTCGGACAGGTGTTCGAGGCCGCCATCCCCATCGCCATCATCGCCGTAGGCGTGACCGGGGCGCTGGGCAAGAAGGGCGGCCTCAGCCAGAACGTCATCATACAGTCCATCGGAGCTTGTTCCGGCTCCATCGTAGCCGGAGCCATCTTCACCTTGCCGGCCATCTATATCCTCGGCCTGGACATCAACTTCTGGCAGATGGTGTTCTCCTCGCTTCTGGGAGGCGTGCTCGGCATACTCTTCCTTATCCCTTTCAGGAAGTATTTCGTGAAGGAAATGCACGGCAAGTATCCTTTCCCCGAGGCTACGGCGACCACACAGGTACTCGTCAATGGCGAGGGAGGAGGCAAAGGGGCCAAGACATTGCTCATCAGCGGTCTCATTGGTGGTCTTTATGACTTCATCGTGGCTACTTTCGGCGCCTGGAGCGAGACTGTTACCACTACGGTTATGCATTGGGGCCAGGTAGTGGCTGACAAGGCCAAACTCGTCCTCAAGCTCAACACCGGTGCGGCAGTGCTCGGACTCGGATACATTATCGGCCTCAAGTATGCTTTCGTCATCTGCTGCGGTTCCTTCCTCGTTTGGCTCGTGATCATCCCGCTGATGAACCTTATCTGGGGCGGCAATGTGATCGACCTTATGCACACGGGAGTGGTGAGTACTATCGGCCAGATGTCGCCGGACCAGATATTCAAGGATTACGCCCGCCACATCGGCATCGGCGGCATCGCCACTGCCGGCATCATAGGCATCATCCGTTCTGCCGGAGTCATCAAATCTGCGGTCGGACTTGCCGCTGGAGAGTTCCGGCGCAAGCCGGGCGAGACGGTCGCATCCGTCGAACGCACGCAGAAGGACATCTCGATGAAGTCCGTTATCTTCGGCATCATCATCGCCCTGCTCGCCATCTTCGCTTTCTTCGCCTTCGGCGGAGTCGTAAGCAATGTCTGGCAGGCTCTCATCGGCCTTCTGATCGTTGCCGTGATCTCGTTCCTCTTCACCACCGTCGCCGCCAACGCCATAGCCATCGTGGGCTCCAACCCTGTCAGCGGTATGACCATCATGACGCTAATCATCACATCGCTCGTGCTGGTGGCCGTCGGCCTTAAGGGCAATGCCGGAATGGTCGCGGCTATGCTCATCGGCGGCGTCGTTTGCACGGCCCTCTCCATGGCCGGAGCGTTCATCACCGATCTCAAGATCGGTTACTGGATCGGAACGACTCCCGCGAAGCAGGAGACCTGGAAATTCGTCGGCACTCTCGTAGCCGCAGTGACCGTAGCCGGCGTGATGCTGGTCTTGAACAAGACTTATGGATTTGTCGGAGACAATGCCCTCGTGGCTCCTCAGGCAAATGCGATGGCCGCCGTCATACAGCCTATGATGAACGGCGGCAGCGCGCCCTGGCTGCTCTACGGCATCGGCGCTCTCATCGCCATTTTGCTCACCGTGTTCAAGGTCCCGGCTCTGGCTTTCTGCCTTGGAATGTTCATTCCGATCGACCTCAACCTTCCTCTGCTCGTAGGCGGAGCAATCTCCTGGTATGTCGGTTCCCGTTCCAAGGATAAGGCTGTCAACGCCGCCCGCCAGGAGAAGGGCACGCTCATCGCCAGCGGCTTCATCGCGGGCGGCG
>CAMJHW010000007.1 GCA_946405645.1 uncultured Bacteroidales bacterium | reverse complement strand
CCAGATATGCGCTGCCTCAGATGATACATATCACTACCGACGACGGGCTCGAGATTCCGGCAATGGTGACCTATCCGGTGGATTTCGATCCTTCGAAGAAGTATCCAGTACATTTCGAGATATATGGAGGGCCGAATACGGCCTATGTCCGCGAACGCTGGGTTACGCCCAGCGCTTCCAACCAGTGGTGGAGCGAGCACGACATCATCACCGTTACGGCCGACACCCGCGTTGCGGGGCACAACGGTCGCGCCGGTACCGACCAGGATTTCCGCAATCTCACCGAGGCTCCAGTCAAGGACTTCGTCGCCTGGGCGGAGTATTTCCAGAGCCTTCCCTATGTGATTCCGGACAAGATCGGCGTGGAGGGATTCTCCTTCGGAGGGACGATGACCTCGCTGCTGCTCTTCGAGCATTCGGACAAGTTCCATTACGGGATCGCGGGAGGCGGAGTATATGACTGGATGCTCTACGACAGCCACTATACCGAGCGCTTCATGGAGACACCTCAGGCCAATCCTGACGGATACGCCGCTTCGCGTGTCCTGAGCGCGGTGGAGTCGTATCCCGTGACGCTGGCGACTGCCGACGGCTCGGTGATGCTCAAGCTCACGCACGGAACGGGAGACGACAACGTCCACTTCCAGAATACTCTGCAGCTTATCGACGAGCTGCAGAAGAAGGGAAAGGTCTTCGAACTGATGATCTATCCTGACGGAATGCACGGATACCGCGGCTATCAGGGACAGCATTCCACCCAGGCCGACCGTGAGTTCTGGCTCAAGTATCTCAAGGGCGAGTGACCCTCACCCGGAGCTCTCTTACCCGGAGCTCTCTTACCCGGAGTTCTCTTACCCGGCTCTCTTTTGCCCGGTTCTCCCAGTCGGTTGAAAAGAGTTCATTGAGCGGAAGGTCTGCTAAATCCTTTAAGACCTTCCGCACCATATCCCTCCCTCAATCATCTCCAATGTCATTCCGACGCGGAAGGTCTGCGCAGTTTTAGCAGACCTTCCGCACAGTCGTAGTAGACCTTCCGCGTAGTTCTAGCAGACCTTCCACGCGGAAAGGCAGATAAACATCGCTAGGGGAGAGGGAAAGTTAGAGGTGGCGGGTGAAAGAAGGAGTACGGATAGGGGGGGGAAGTTAGATACGGCGGGGGAAAGAAGGAGTACGGATAGGGGGGGAAGTTAGAGGCGGCGGGTGATGGCGATGAGACGCTGGGAGGGGGCGTCGGAGAAGTCGGCGGTAAAGGCAAAAATGTGGGCGTCGTCATCGGTGGTGCGTGCCCCCTTTGAAGCTGAAGGCCAAAGACGGGAGGCGAGGGAGTCACTCGAGACGGGGAGGTTGCGGGCAGTGACGCCGCAGCGGGGTTGGGACTTGCCGAGCGCCTTGATGGAGCTGTTGCTGAATGGGAGGAGGCCGGTAATCCTGAATAATTTGCCGTACCGGGCAAGGATGTTAGACGGGATGTTGGACGGGATGTTGGACGGGATGTCGGATGGGGAGTCGGTAAAGTACAGATGGGTGGAAAAACCAATCTTGTAAAGGTTCAGACGCTCGCAGAGCAGATTGAAACAGCCTGCTTTCAGGAGGACCGGCGCGGGTTCGAACAGGATACAATTGGGCGAAAGGACATCTGGGAAGTTTTCTTTGGAAAGTCCGGAGACAGGATTGTCGGTGGCATCCCGGATCGTGTGGTAAATGGATACCGGGGTGGGGAGGAGACGGGGAAGCGCTTCGGCCTCTTCCTTCGCGGTGAATCGAAGGTCGTCGGCGACGATAGTGGCTTCGCCGCTCCAGTCGCGCTGCAGCCAGGCAAGGATTTCCTTGCACTCTCCGTCCGCTCCGACCACGTGCAATTCCCTGACTTCCGGTCCGAGCCTCTTGCAGACCATCGAGATGTCCGCCATCGGGGAGAGTTTGACGAGTATGTCCGGAGCGGCCGCCAGCAGGCCGGCCTTCAGCCGGAGCACGTCCGGACTGCAGTCTTCCAGCAGGAAGACCTTCCGGCCGCTCCCGCTGCGCCTGGCCGGGTCCAGGAAGATGATGTCCGGCCCCTCGGCGGCGAGTGCGGGCAGAGTCTCTTCAGTAGCTTCCACGCAGGAGAAGGATACGTTGCTTATCCCCAGCCGGGCGAAATTGCGTTCCGCCGCAGCTTCAAGCACGGGATCCATCTCGTTGTACGCCACCCTCTCGGACACTTTGCTGAAAGCGGCGCAATCGACGCCCAGACCGCCCGTGAGGTCGAGCAACAGGCGGCAGCCGGGGCGTATCCGCCTCACGAGCGCGGACTTGTAGTCCGCCGTGGCGGCGGAGCTGCACTGCTCCGTGGCCAGCCTCGTCGGAAACTCGACTCCGGGGGTGTCCGCCCACTCCGGCGCCTTCTTGCGCATGCGCGTCAGGCCGGCTTCGGAAATATCGCCCAAAATGTCCGAAAAAGACTTCTTTTTCATATCGGCAAAGATAGGTATTCTTGCAGATAATTTGTAAATTTGTGTCTGTATCACTTGACGAACATTAAAACCAATACCGATGAAAGATTTTAACGAAGTGGCCCAGAGCTGGCTGAACGGAGACTTCGATCCCGAAACCAAATGTAAGATAATCGAGTTGCGCAATTCCGACCCTGCGGGTTTCGAGGACGCGTTCTACAAGAATCTCGAGTTCGGCACCGGAGGCCTCCGCGGCATCATGGGAGTAGGCACCAACCGCATGAACAAGTACACGGTCGGCATGGCCACCCAAGGACTCGCCAACTATATCCTCAAGCATGTCGAGGGCGACGACCTCAAGGTCTGCATTTCGTACGACAGCCGCAACAACAGCCGGGAGTTCGCCCGCATCGCGGCCGACGTCCTCTCCGCCAACGGCATCCACGTCTACATTTTCGACAACATCCGCCCCACTCCCGAGATGAGCTATGCTGTCCGCAAGAAGGGCGCCGTGGCCGGCATCATGATCACGGCCTCGCACAATCCCAAGGAGTACAACGGCTACAAGGTCTCCTGGTCCGACGGCGGCCAGGTGACTTCGCCGGTGGACAAGGAGATCGTCGACGAAGTCGCCAAGATCACCGATCCTTCGCAGGTCAAGTTCAAGTCCGACCTCCGCTGCGGCGCCATCGACGTGATGGGCAAGGAGATGGACGAGGCCTATCTCTCCGACCTTCTGTCGCTTTCGCTCAGTCCCGAGGCCGACGCGCGTCACTCCGACATCAAGATCGTCTATACCCCTCTGCACGGCTGCGGAGTCCGTCTCGTCCCCGAGATCCTCTCCCGCGCCGGCTTCAAGAACGTTATCCACGTTCCCGACCAGGACGTCTCCGACGGAGATTTCCCTACGGTCGTGTCGCCTAACCCCGAGGAGCCGGCCGCTCTCAAGATGGCCGTGGACAAGGCCATGGAGACCGGCGCCGACATCGTGATCGGTACGGACCCCGACGCAGACCGCATGGGCATCGCCGTCCGTGACAACGACGGAAACATCGTGCTGTTCAACGGCAACCAGACCGCCTCGATGCTCACCTACTACATCCTCAACCGCTGGAAGGAGCTCGGCAAGCTCGGGGAGGGCAAGTATGTCGTCAAGACCATCGTCACCACCGAGCTCATCACCGACATCTGCAAGAGCTTCGGGGTGCCCGTGTACAACGTCCTTACGGGCTTCAAGTACATCGCTGAGATCGTAAAGCGCGAGGAGGCGAAGGGCGGCGAATTCATCTGCGGCGGCGAGGAGAGCTACGGCTTCAACGTCGGCGAGTTCGTGCGCGACAAGGATGCGCAGGTGTCCTGTCTGATGGTCGCGGAATGCGCCGCCTGGGCGGCCGACCAGGGCCTTACCCTGTACCAGCTCATGCAGAAGATCTATTCCGAGTACGGCTACCGCAAGGAAGGCCTCGTCTCTCTCGTGCGCAAAGGCAAGACCGGTGCGGAGGAGATTTCCCGCATCATGGCGGACTTCCGCTCCAACCCTCCCAAGGAGCTCTGCGGCTCGCCCGTCATCAATGTCATCGATTATCTTGAGCCTGAGAAGACCGGACAGCCCAAGTCCAACGTCCTGCAGTTCTTCGACGAGGCGGGAGACGTCGTCTCCATCCGCCCGTCCGGCACCGAGCCCAAGATCAAGTTCTATTTCGGCGCCAAGGGCTCCGATGCTGACGAGAAGATCGGCAAACTGAAAGAACAACTCGTTAATTGATACAGACTATGTCGACATTCATCCGGAAAGCTTTCGGGCTCGACCCCGAGAAGCACAGTATCCGTACAGAGATTGTAGCGGGTATCACGACGTTCCTCACGATGGCCTATATCCTGGCCGTCAACCCTTCCATCTTCGGCGCCCTGGACGGAATGCCCAACGGTGCAGTGTTTACGGCCACAGCCCTCGCCGCCATCATCGCGACTCTCGTCATGGCATTCTATGCCAAGAAACCGTTCGCGCTGGCTCCGGGCATGGGCCTCAACGCCTTCTTCGTTTACACTGTGTGCCTGACGATGGGTCACTCCTGGCAGTTCGCACTGACGGCTGTCTTCATCGAGGGTATCATCTTCATCATACTAACGCTCACCAAGGTACGCCAGTGGATACTCAATTCCATCCCGCTCAGCCTCAAGAGCGCCATCGGAGCCGGTATCGGCCTCTTCATCGCTTTCATCGGCCTCCAGAATGCCGGCCTGATCGTCAACTCCGACTCCACCCTCGTAACCTTGGGTGACGTCTGCCACGGCTCCGGCCTGCTGGCCGTCATCGGCGTCTTCATCACCGCCATGCTCTTGATACTCAAGGTCCGCGGCGGCATCCTGCTCGGCATCCTCATCACTGCACTCCTCGGACTGGTCATCAAGGATCCGGCCACCGGCGTGGCGCTTACGCATTTCAGCGGCGTCGTCGATACCCCTCCTTCCGTCGCGCCCATCTTCATGAAGTTCGAGTGGAGCCAGATCTTCTCCTGGGATATGCTCGCCGTAGTGTTCACCTTCCTCTTCATCGATATGTTCGACACCATGGGCACCGTCATCGGCGTGTCCCAGAAGGCCGGTTTCGTGGATGAGAAGGGCAATGTCGAAGACATCGACAAGGTGTTCATGGCCGACTCCATCGGTACCGTCTGCGGCGCCTGCCTCGGAACTTCCACCACTACGACCTATGTAGAGAGCTCCGCCGGCGTCGGCGAAGGCGGCCGTACCGGCCTGACAGCATTCAGCGCCGCCATGTGCTTCGTTCTCGCGCTCTTCTTCGCTCCGATCTTCCTCGGCATCCCCAGCGCGGCCACCGCTCCCGCCCTCATCCTCGTCGGCGTCATGATGATGGAGCCCGTCGTCCGCATCGACTGGACCAACTTCCGCGAGGCCATCCCCGCTTTCGTCACTCTCATCCTCATGCCTGTCGCGTACAGCATCTCCGACGGTATCCTCATCGGTATGATCACTTACGTCGTCCTCAACGCCCTTACCGGCAAGGCAAAGGACATCACCCCGACGATGTGGGTGCTCGCGGTGCTGTTCATAGCACGATATATTTTCATCTAGGATTATTTCCCGGAATATTCACGACACCAATCGCTCAGGCCGCACTCAGTGCACCTGGGCGATTTTGCCGTACATACGTAACGGCCGTGAAGGATGAGCCAGTGGTGGGAGGTCGCGCGCTTGTCTTCCGGGATATACTTTTCCAGCTCGGTTTCGACGGCGAGCGGGGTCTTGCCGTCGGACAGCCCCAGCCGGTGTGAAACGCGGAAAACGTGAGTGTCCACGGCGATCACCGGCTCCTTGTACACGACGGACGCCACGACGTTGGCGGTCTTGCGTCCGACGCCGGGAAGGGTCATCAGCGACTCGATGTCGGATGGGACCTCTCCTCCGAATTCGGAAACGAGCTTCTGCGAGAGCGCGATCAGGTGACGGGTCTTGCTGTTGGGGTAGGAAACCGAACGGATGTATCCGTACAATTCATCGAAAGAAGCTTCCGCCATGGATTCAGGGGTGGAAAATCGCTTGAATAGCTCCGGGGTGACGATGTTGACGCGCTTGTCGGTGCACTGGGCTGACAGGACCACGGCGACGAGCAGTTGGAACGTGGACTGGAAATGCAGTTCGGTCTCAGCCACCGGCATATTCTCTTCGAACCAGCCTATGATGGCTGAATAGCGTTCCGCCTTCCTCATATCGTCAGGGCGAGGTCGATGACTTCGTTGTCGAGCCTCTCGGTGCAGGTCTCATCCTTGCAGACGAACACCCTTCCGGGGTACTTCTCGAAGATGCCGCGGTTGTGGGTGACCATAACGATGGCGGTGCCGTCCTCCTTGTTGATCTTGGTCAGCAGGCGGAGGATGCCGTCGGCGGTTTCGTTGTCGAGGTTGCCGGTGGGCTCGTCGGCGATGATGACCGACGGGCGGTTCAGCAGCGATCGGGCGATGGCGATGCGCTGCTGCTCGCCTCCGGAGAGCTGGTGAGGCATCTTGTGGGCCTTGGTCTCCATGCCGACGTCCTGGAGGACCTCCAGGATGCGGCGGTCCATTTCCTCGCGCACCTTCCACCCCGTGGCCTTAAGCACGAACTCGAGGTTGGACTCGACCGTACGGTCCATCAGGAGCTGGAAATCCTGGAAAACCACCCCGGTCTTCCTCCTCAGGAAGGGGATGTCCTTGGGGCGTATCCCGTTGAGGGAGTATCCGCAGACGGTCCCTTCGCCTTCTTTCAGCGGGTTCTCGGCCGTCATCGTACGGATGATGGAAGTCTTGCCCGTACCGACCTTTCCGACTATATAGACGAAGTCTCCGGGGTAGATGTCCATGTCCAGTCCATAGATGACTATGCTCTCTCCGTTGATGATATTGGCCTTTTTGAAAGAAATGAGGGGTGTATTCTCCATATCGGTTTTATTTGGCTCAATTATTGAGCAAATATAGCTTAAAATTGTGTAAATT
This sequence comes from uncultured Bacteroidales bacterium, assembly GCA_946405645.1. The sequence continues at coordinate 15,661 of CAMJHW010000007.1, read as the reverse complement.
TGTAGATTGAAGAAAGATAATTGTTTTTTATGCATACAAGGAAACTTTGCGCCGCGGCAGCGGCACTGTTGATAGGGGCCCTGGCATTCCAGGCTCAGGCTGCCCCCGGCAACGCGGACTATAAGAAGGCTCTCAAGCTCTACCGGAGCGGCATGTATGAGCGGGCCAAGGACATCTTCGAGGACCTTGGCCGCAGTGGCAACCTGCTGGGGGAGGGGTACTCCGCCCTTTGCGCCGCAAAGATGCAGACCGAGGGCTTCATGGACGAACTCGACTCATACCTGCTCAAGTATCCCGAGTCGTCCCTTACATCGCAGGTGCGTTTCGAGAAGGGTCTCGCGCTTTTCGACGCAGGGGATTATACCGGCGCCCGCAGGGAGTTCGCTTCCTTCTCCAAGGATGACCTTATGCGCGAGCAGGTCGCCGAGTACATGTTCAAGCGCGCCTACAGCGACTATGCGCTGATGAACTATCCCGACGCCCGCGAGAGGTTTCTTGCGGTGGAGAAGATGCCCTTCTCCGACTATACCGCCCCTTCCCGGTATGCCATCGGATATATCGACTATTCCGCCAGCGACTTCGATTCCGCCATCAACTGGTTCGAGCAGGCCGCCAGGGATCCGCGTTTCGCCGAGCATTCCAACTATTATATCCTCGAGTGCCGTTTCAACAACAAGGACTATCGCTATGTCACAGACAACGGTCCCGCGATGTTCGAGAAGGTCCCTGCCGAGCGCCAGCCGCACCTAGCCCGCATCATCTCCGAGTCCTACCTCGTGCAGGGCAATGTCGACAAGGCCAAGGAGTATTTCGACAAGAACCTCCTCTCGAACGAGACCAAGACCCGTTCGGACTATTTCTATGCGGGTTCCATCCTCTATGCCCTCAAGGACTACGCCGGTGCCGTGGAGAATTTCTCCGGGATGTCGTTCCTGACCGACTCTCTCGGTCAGATCGCTTCCTACCAGATGGCCGATTCCTACCTTCAGATGAAGAACAAGGTCAAGGCCATGGAGCACTTCAAGGAAGCGTCCGAGCTCCCTTATGACGCCGTCATCCGCGAGGACGCCATGTTCAACTACGCCAAACTCGCTTTCGACCTCAATCAGGACGGCCAGCCTTTCGCCGACTACATTGCGAATTACGCCAAGTCCAAGAGGGGAGACGACATCTACAGCTACATGGCCCTGTCCAGGCTGGCCGCACACGACTATGCCGGCGCGGTGGAGGCTTATGACAATATTGACGAGCTCAGCCCCGACATGCGCAGCAACTACATGAAAGCCAATTATCTGCGCGCCAATCAATTGATCAACAACGGCTCGTGGAGGGACGCCATCCAGTGCCTGCAGGCCGCGGCCTTCTACACCGGCCGCCGCGACCCCTTCAACCAGCTGTCGCGTTACTGGCTGGCCGAGTCTTACTACAACTCCGGACAGTACGCCGAGGCCGCCAACATCCAGACCGACCTGTACAACGGCTCCGCCCTCGACAGGCAGGAGGAGGGGAAGGCCCTTCCCTACAACATCGCCTACAGCTTCTTCCGCAGCGGCGACTACCAGAATGCCGCCAAGTGGTTCGACACATATCTTTCTTCCGGCAACAACGATTTCCGCAAGGATGCCGGAGTGCGCAGGGCAGACTGCGACTTCCTGAGGAGGGACTACAAAGCCGCTGCAGCCGGTTACGAATCCGTGCTGGAGCGCTACTCCGATCCCGACGACGTCTATCCTTACTACCAGCTTGGCCTGGCATATGGCCTGGCCGGCGAGAAACAGAAGAAGGTGGATGCCCTTTCGCGCGTGCGGAAGGCATCGCCGTCGGCCGGTTTCTGGCCCGAGGCGATGTATGAGCTTGGGCGCGCATATGTCGATCTCGACCGCGACGACGTGGCCGCCGACTGCTTCGAGTCCCTGCGGGCCAATGCCAAGGACGGCACCTACGTCGCCCGCGCGCTCATCGAGCTCGGCATGATATCCCGCAACAAGCGCCAGTACGACAAGGCGCTCGGTTACTACAAGCAGGTGGTGAGCGACCTTCCGAAGAGCGAGTATACCAACGACGCCATGCTGGCGATAGAGTCCATCTATCAGTCCATCGGCGAGCCGGAGACCTATCTCGCCTACGCGGAGTCCGTCGGAGACGGCAGCGCAAAGACCGAGGCCGAGAAGGAGCAGATATACTTCAACTCCGCCGAGCAGATTTTCCTCAGCGAAAACTACCAGAAGGCACTTGTCTCGCTGCAGAAGTATTTCGAGGCCTATCCCAACGGTGAAAGGGCCACCGAGGCTCATTTCTACGAGGCCGAGTGCTACCGCAACCTCGGCCAGAAGGAGAATGCCGTGGACAGTTATGCCAAGGTCATGACCGCCTCCAATGCCGGATCGCTGCTCGAGCCTTCGATCCTTAACTATTCCGTCCTGTCTTACGGTCTCGAACATTATTCCGATGCGTATAACGGCTACTCTATGCTTCGCGAGAAGGCCTTGATGGACGACAATGTCTTCGCAGCCAAGGTCGGAATGATGCGTTCCGCATACCGCGCTAAGAACTACCGCGACGCCGTCGCGGCGGCGGACGGACTCAAGTCCGACAAACGCTGCGACGACGCTCTTGGCCGCGAGGCCGATTTTGTCAAGGCGAAGTCGCTGATGGGCACGAGCCAGCGCGCCTCCGCCATGGACATCTTCCGCCGCCTCGCGGCAAAGCCTTCCACAGACGAGGGCGCCGAGGCCGCTTACACGTTGATACAAAGTACCTACGACGAAGGCAATTTCGATGCGGTCGAGAAGATGGTGTACGATTTCGCCGCCGATGCGGGCGGCCAGAACTACTGGCTGGCCAAGGCCTACATCGTCCTCGGCGACGCCTTCGCCGAGCAGGACAATTTCAAGCAGGCCAAGGCCACGTTTGAGAGCATCGCTTCCGGCTATGAGCCTACAGGTCCCGAGGACGATGTCCTGGACGCCGTCGCCATGAGACTTGAGAAACTTTCACAAATGATGTAATCACGCTATGAGACGATATATATTCATTGCTTCGGCACTGTTAGCCTGTGCGGCGGCCTCCGCCCAGAATCTCAATCCCACCGTCCAGGTGACCAACGACTACGAAGGAAAGCTCATGGAGGTGGAGAAACAGAACGTCGGAATGGCCGTTCCGGACTCCCTGCTGAAGTTCGACTGGAACTTCAACTATTCCGTGTTCGACAACCCTTATCGCGGCGCTTACGAGTTCTCTCCCTACCGCATCGATATGAAACCCGATCCGACGCGCCGGGACAACGGCAAGTTCTATCTCAGGGCCGGAGCCGGCTATTCCCTGCATCCGGAAGCGCAGGTGGTGTTCACGCCCGTGACCAAAGGACGTTTTGGAGTATCGTTCTATGACGATTTCAAGGGATATACCGGCAAGTATCACCGTATCACTGCCGTCCCAGTTTCGGGGGAGCCGTCAAGCATTATTCCGGACGGGGAATACACCGGCAGCGAATTCGCCAACAGGATCGGTACTACCCTCAGGTATGACTCCTCTTCTTCCGTCATTACCTTGGACGGAGGGTTCAACCTTCTTCGTACCAATGGTTATCTCTGGGGCAGGAACAAGGCCAATGGAGGTTCTGCGACTCTTCGCGCCCGTTCCATCGGAGACTCGGATTTTATCTATGATATTTCTCTCGGCTGGGAAGGCCTTTCCAACAAGGTGGGAACGCCGGTATGGATCGTCCCTGACGGAATCGTAGGCGGTGAATGGAGTTCCGGTTTTACGGGGGATTATAGCGAAAACGAGAAATACGTCGAGAACGATCTCGGCTTCGACGCCTCGTTCGCTTACCGCCTGGCCGGAAGTCATATGGTCGGCCTGGAGCCTTCCTGGCATCATACCGTTTTCAGCGAGGACTTATCCGGGAATGTGATTCACAAGGCTTTCGCCGACTTCGTGGAGATCACTCCCTTCTATCGTTATTCCGAAGATGGATTCTCAGTCAAGGCGGGTATCCGCTTCTCCTCTGTCTGGCGTGAGGCCGGGTTTGAGACAAGTCCCTCACTGTATGTTGCGGATTACGACGGACGCAAGTTGTTCCCGGACTTCCATATGAGCTATGAGGCCATCCCCGACAAGCTTGTACTTTCGGCCAAAGTCACGGGAGGCCAGAGTTTCAACACCTACGGATCTTATCTTTCTTCCAATCATCATCTGCCTAGGACTGTCTCCAATTATTATCTTTCCGGCATAGGCGATGCGACCGTCAATACGCTCGATGTCGGCATAGGCGCCAGCGGCCGTGTGAAGAGCATTTTCCAGTACGCTGTGGATGCCGGTTTCGCCCGTTATTACAATGCCCCGCTTGAAGGAGTGCTGGCTACTTACCAGATTTCGAGTATTTACTCGTCATATCTCGAGACAGTGTTCTATCCCACGATACTGATGATGAACTACGACCTCCTGTATACAGATCTTGAAGGTGTCCTTACGACCGACAGGCTTGACGCTTCCGCCCGCATCCGTTTACAGGCGCAGCCGAAGTCCGAATCTGAGATCGAGATACTTGCTATGTCGCTGCCCGTTTTCACCGGTTCCGCCGGTCTGGTCTATAACTGGAACCGCAGGGTATTCGCAGGCCTGAACGCCGAATGGGCTTCCGGAAGGGACGGGCTTGCAAGTGTTTCCTTTGGAAGGGATTACGACTGCCATGCTCCCGGCTGGGTTGACCTGGGCGTCACTGCCGAGTTCAAGGCGACCAACAGGCTTTCCTTCTGGGCGGAGGGTCGGAATCTCTTGAACCAGACGGTTATGAGGAACTTCATGGTCGCACAGAAGGGACCGTATGTGACCGCCGGAATTTGCCTCAATTTCTAGGCTGGAATTACCTGTAATTCCAATCTTTTTTCGTAAATTTGCTTGTTTTAATACAGGCAAATTTTTATTATACGGATAATGATAGAAAACGAAGAGACTAGAGCGGCGGAAGAGCAGTATTCCGCTAATAGTATCCAGGTCCTCGAAGGGCTTGAGGCTGTGAGGAAAAGACCGTCGATGTACATCGGTGACATCGCGGAGCGCGGACTTCATCACCTGGTATATGAGGTGGTCGACAACAGTATCGACGAGGCCATGGCAGGTTTCTGCGACGACATCCAGGTCACCATCGAAGAAGACAATTCCATCAGGGTTCAGGACAACGGTCGAGGCATCCCTACCGACATGCATCCCAAGGAGCACCGTTCGGCCCTCGAGGTCGTATTGACTGTCCTCCATGCGGGAGGCAAGTTCTCCAAGGACAGCTACAAGGTCTCCGGAGGTCTGCACGGCGTGGGCGTTTCCTGCGTCAACGCACTTTCCGACCTTCTGGTGGCAGAGGTCCATCGCGAGGGACAGGTGTTCCAGCAGAGGTATTCCAAGGGTAAGCCCTTGGGTCCCGTCGAGGTCATCGGTACATGCAACGACACCGGTACCATCATCACCTTCCATCCCGACCCGACCATCTTTACCCAGACTACCGTCTATAAATACGATACGCTTGCCAACCGCTTGCGCGAGCTTTCATTCCTGAACAAGGGCATCCGCATCTCCCTCCGGGACCTGCGCGAGATGGTGGACGAGTTCAAGGTCGATGAGAACGGCAACAACAAAGCCACGGGCAACCAGGTGTTCCGCAGCGACGTATTCTATTCCGAGAAGGGACTCTCCGAGTTCATCTCCTACCTGGATGCCAATGCCGACCACCTGATTCCCGAGCCCGTCTGCGTCAACTCGGACAAGATCATTCCAATCGACATCGCCCTCCAGTACAACGACGGTTACAACGAGAAGATATACTCCTACGTCAACAACATCAACACCATCGAAGGCGGTACCCACCTCCAGGGCTTCAAGATGGGTCTTACCCGTTCCCTGAAGAACTATGCCGACAAGAACAAGCTGATGGAGAAGTACAAGGGAGACGAGCTCAAGCAGAGCGACTTCCTCGAGGGCCTCACGGCAGTGGTGTCCGTCAAGGTCGCCGAGCCCCAGTTCGAGGGCCAGACCAAGACCAAGCTCGGCAATACCGAGGTCACTTCCGCCGTCTCCCAGGCCACTGCGGCCGCGATGGACAACTATCTCGAGGAGAATCCCAAGCTCGGCAAGCTCATCGTCGAGAAGGTCATCCTCGCCGCCACGGCGCGCAACGCCGCGCGCAAGGCGCGCGAGATGGTCCAGCGCAAGACCGTCATGTCCGGCGCCGGAATGCCCGGCAAGCTTGCGGACTGCTCCGAGCGCGATCCCGAGAAGTGCGAGATCTTCCTCGTCGAGGGAGACTCCGCAGGCGGCACCGCCAAGCAGGGCCGCGACCGCCGCACCCAGGCCATCCTCCCGCTGCGAGGCAAGATCCTCAACGTCGAGAAGGCAGCCGCCGACCGCGCATTCGACAGCCAGGAGATCCAGAACATCTACACCGCCCTCGGCGTCACCGTGGCGCAGGAGGACGAGACCGGCGAGAAGCACATGGACCTGAGCAAGCTCCGCTACCACAAGGTCGTGATCATGACCGATGCCGATGTCGACGGTTCGCACATCGCCTGCCTGATCCTCACGTTCTTCTTCCGTTACATGTTCGACCTCATCAAGAACGGATATGTCTATCTCGCTACTCCTCCGCTCTATCTTGTGAAGAAGGGCAAGGAAGAGATCTACTGCTGGACAGAGGAACAGCGCGAGGAGGCAGCCCAGCGTCTGGGCAAGGGCACGGACAAGGGCTATACCGTTCAGCGTTACAAAGGTCTCGGAGAGATGTCCGACGTCCAGTTGTGGGACACCACCATGAACCCTGCCCGCAGGCGTCTGCGCCAGATCACCATCGAGAACGCCGCTCAGGCCGAGCGTACCTTCTCGATGCTCATGGGCGACGACGTACCGCCCCGCCGGCAGTTCATCGAGGAGAATGCCCATTACGCGAATATTGATGCTTAATAAACTAAACCATAATTTGTTATGTTAGATATTTTCGACAGGATAGAAAGGGATTCCGGCGGTCCGATCGGACAGTATTTCGAGCAGGGCTTCGGCTATTACATGTATCCCCGTCTCGAGGGCGAGCTCGGCCCCCATATGACTTTCAACGGCATTCCGGTGCTCAACTGGAGCCTCAACAACTATCTCGGCCTGGCCAACCATCCCGAGGTGCGCAAGGCGGACGCCGAGGCTGCCGCCAAGTGGGGCCTTGCCTATCCTATGGGCGCCCGCATGATGACCGGCCATACCCGTTATCACGAGGCCCTCGAGCGCAAGTTCGCCGAGTTCGAGAAGAAGGAGGATGCGTTCCTCTACAATTTCGGATACCAGGGCATCGTCTCCACTATCGACGCCCTCACTTCCCGTCACGACGTGATCGTCTATGACGCTGAGTGCCATGCCTGCCTGCTGGACGGCATCCGCCTCCACATCGGCAGCAAGTACAAGTATCGTCACAACAATATGGCCGACTGCGAGAAGGTCCTCGCCCGCGCCTGCAAGGAAGCTGACGAGAACGGCGGCGGCGTGCTGCTCATCACCGAAGGTGTCTATGGCATGACCGGCGCGCTCGGCAAGCTTGACGAGATCGTCGCGCTGAAGAGCAAGTTCAACTTCCGCATCCTGATCGACGACGCCCACGGTTTCGGCCTCCTCGGAGAGCACGGCCGCGGCACTTCCGAGCACTTCGGAGTGATGGACGGCATCGACCTCTATATCGGCGCCTTCGCCAAGTCCATGGCCTCTATCGGAGGCTTCGTGGCAGGTCCCCACAGCATCATCAACTATCTCCGCGCCAACATGCGTTCGCAGATGTACGCCAAATCGCTGCCCATGCCTCTGGTCATCGGCAACACCAAGCGTATGGAGATCATCGACAGCCCGGAGGGCGACGAGCTCCGCAAGAAATGCTGGACCATCACGCACGCCATCCAGGACGGCTTCAAGAAGGAAGGTTTCGACATCGGCGAGGCCCAGGCCTGCGTCACTCCCGTCCACATCAAGGGAGGTGTCGCCCAGGCGACCAAGATGGCCAAGGACCTTCGCGAGAACTATCGCATCTTCTGCTCGATGGTCATCTATCCCGTCATTCCCAAGGGAATGGTCATATTCCGTATCGTGTCCACTGCTGCGCACACCATGGAGGACGTCGAGTACACCCTCAACGCCTTCAAGGAGATCAAGGCGAAGCTCGACGCCGGAGAGTACGACGGCGACGACGTAGCAGCCATGACCGTTGAGTAGCATGGATACCTTCTTTAGGGATAAGGTTGTCATTATCACAGGAGCCAGCTCGGGTATCGGGTTGGCTTCTGCCAAGTTGTTCGGCTCATACGGCGCCCGTGTCGTCATGGCCGCACGCTCGCTGGAGAAGATGCAGGAGCTTGCGCCGCAAGTGTGCTCCGACCCTTCGAGGGTACTATGCGTGCGGACCGACGTTACGGTCGAGGCCGATTGCCGCAATCTCGTGGAGAAGGCGGTCGAGGCGTTCGGAGGCGTCGACATACTTGTCAACAATGCCGGCCTTTCCATGAGGGCGATGTTCAAAGACTTGGACCTTAAGGTCATCCACTCTCTGATGGAAGTCAACTTCTGGGGGACCGTGTACTGTACGAAGTATGCTCTTCCATGGCTCCTGAAGTCCAAGGGATCCGTCGTGGGCATTGTGTCCATAGCGGGTTATTCCGCCCTTCCGGCCCGCACGGGGTATTCCGCTTCGAAGTACGCTATCCGCGGATTCCTGGATACCTTGCGCATCGAGCATATCAAGGACGGGCTCAATGTCCTTGTCTATGCTCCGGGATACACTTCTTCCATGGTCCGTCGCAATGCACTCACTGCCGACGGTTCCGCGCAGGGCGAGACCCCGCTCGACGAAGACAAGCTCATGAGTGCGGAGGAGGTAGCGCGGCGGCTGGCCAAGGCGCTGCGCCGCCGCCGCTCCCAGGTCACGCTTACTTTCCTCGGCAAGGTCACCATCCTCGCGCACCGTTTCTTCCCGCGTTTCACGGACAGGATGACCTACCGTTTCGTAGCCCGCGAACCCAACAGCCCTTTCAAGTAGCATATGAAGACCTCCGGTATCCCGACTGTCCTGAAGGGATGGCTTCCGTTCATCGCGCTTTTCGTCATCCTCATCCTGATGCTCCCGACGAGCCCCAAGTTCGGGTTCGAGTACAGGAGGGGATCGGAGTGGAAGTACGAGACGCTTTACGCGCAGTTCGACTTTCCCATCCTCAAGACCGAAGAGCAGATCCAGGAGGAACGTTCCCGTTCGACCTCCAGCGTCATTCCCTACTACAAGTATTCCGAGGACGTCGTGAACAAGAACCTCCGCGCGGCGGAGGCTCTCCAGTTGGGCAGGTATGCCGCGCTCAAGCCGGCGATCGTGTCCGCGATACGCGACATCTATGCGCAGGGCGTCGTGCCCGACGAAGGAGTCAAGCTGGACCGCAACGCTACGGATGTTTCGGGGGAGGTCCTGTACGTTCAGAAGGACAAGCGGGCCATCAAAATGCCCGTTACCGAGGTCTATAAACAGTCGGATGCCAAGTCCAAGCTCATAGCCGAGATGGGTGGTACCTACAAGAGCTACAATCTTGACTCCATCTTCAAGGCCAACTCCATCTACGACCTGATAGTGCCCAACCTCGTGTACGACCGGCAGACGACCGAGGTCGTCCATGCCGAGTCCGGCACATTCATCTCTCCCACCCAGGGCTTCGTCAACGCCGGCCAGCTGATCGTCTCCAACGGAGAGATCGTGACGGCGGAGATCGCCCAGATGCTGGATTCCTACAAGGTCGAGTATGAGGCGAATATGGGCTATGGAACCCCAAGGGCGACGCAGTGGATGGGCAATTTCCTGCTCTCGCTCGTTTTTGTCCTCGTCCTCTACCTCGCCATCTATTTTACGAACCGCAAGATACTGGCTGAGACCAACAAGGTATGCTACATCCTGCTGGTTTTCCTGATCTTTACCGCCTGCGCCCTGTTCGTCGGGCGCTCGCAGCCGCAGTTCCTGTTCCTGGTGCCTTTCACGCTTCCGGCGCTCTGGCATCAGGCGTTCTTCAGGAACAAGGCGGTGCTTGCCCTTTACATCATCACGCTGCTGCCCTTGTTGATATTCACCCATTACGGGGTGGTGCTGTTCGTGATGTTCCTGTTCGCTGGCTTCGTAGCCATCTATGCCTTCCGCTTCTTCTACAGGGGCTGGAAGCAGTTCATCACCGGCTTGATCATTTTCGTGGCGCTGACCGTCACGTACTTCGGATTCCGGTGCATCGACTTCATCAGCGGCAATGTCGCTGTGACGCTGACATTCCTTTTCATAGGATCGATATTTACCGTGCTAGGGTACCAGCTGGTGTTCCTTTTCGAGAACATATTCGACCTGGTGTCCAACTCGCGCCTGGCCGAGCTCGGCGACACCAGCAACAAACTCCTGCGCGAACTTGAGGCCAAGGCTCCCGGCACCTTCCAGCATTCGCTGCAGGTGATGAGCATGGCCGATGCCGCCGCGCGCTCCATAGGCGCCAATGCGCTGCTGGTGCGCGCCGGCGCCCTTTACCACGACATCGGCAAGATGAACAATCCCCAGTGCTTCATCGAGAACGAGGCGCTGCTCCCTTCCGAAGGCACGACCAGCTACCATGCCGGCCTGGATGCCCGCCAGAGCGCGAAGGACATCATCGCGCACGTCAAGGACGGTCTGGAGATGGCTGACCGCTACAAGCTTCCCCAGGTCATCAAGGACTTCATCGTCACCCATCACGGAACCACTCATACCGGATACTTCTACAACAAGTATGTCAATGCCGGAGGGGATCCTTCCGACGCTGCCGATTTCTATTATCCCGGCGTAAAGCCATTTACCAAGGAGCAGGTGATACTGATGCTGTGCGACTCCATCGAAGCCGCTTCGCGTACGCTCAAGGCATCGACTCCGGAGGACTATTCCAAGTTCGTGGAGAAGATGGTGGCCGCCAAGATGGATGAAGGACAGTTGGACGATTCCTCCATCTCCATCCGTGAGCTCAACACCGTGAAGGAGAGCCTGAAGTCGTACCTCGCGCAGCTGTACCACGAAAGGGTGGTGTATCCCAAGATGAAAGCACGGCCAGCAAATTGATTATTTGAGAATTAATGCCTATCTTTGCCGCCCGTTTTCAAGGAAACAATAAAAAACACATACAATGAACATCGAAAAGAAACAGATCGACGATCTGAACATCCAGCTTACGCTTGACATCGCAGCAGAGGACTATGCTCCGATCAAGAAGAAAAAGTTGAACGAGCGCCGCAGGACTGCGGAGTTCAAAGGCTTCCGCAAGGGCATGGTGCCCGCTTCCCTCATCGAGAGGGTATACGGCGAGCAGTGCCTCGGCGACGCGGTCAACGACATCATTTCCGAGCAGCTCGGCAAGTACATGGAGGAGAGCGGACTGAACTTCATCGGCGAACCTCTTTCCAGTGAGGACCAGCCCGAGATCGAGTGGAAGGACGGCAACGACTTCACCTTCAAGTTCGACCTCGCAGTCTCTCCCAAGATCGACTTCGAGCTTTCTTCCGCCGACAAGGTCGTCAACTATACCATCAAGTCCACGGCCGTCGCCAAGGAGGAGATGAAGCGCAACATGCTCATGCAGTACGGTGAGATGCAGGAGGTCGACGCTCCCACTCCGGAGTCCTACCTCTATGTCGACCTGGAGAATGATGACAAGACCGTCGAGAACGGTTACATCTCCATGCGCGACGTCACCGAGGCCATGAAGCCCGCCCTTATGGGTGTCAAGGCCGGTGACAAGCTCGAGCTCAACATCAACGAGGTGCTCGAGCGCGAGGGCGACCGCGCCACCCTCCTCAAGGTCAAGAAGGAGGATCTCGCCGGCATCAATCCCGTGTTCAATGCCACTGTGGTGAATATCAAGAACTTCGAGGCAGCCAAGCCCACTCCCGAGACCTTCGACCGTATCTTCGGCGAGGGCAAGGTCAAGACCGAGGATGAGTTCGAGAAGGAAGTTGCCAACCGTCTGTCCGAGAACTATCGTCAGGAGAGCGACTACCGTCTGGGCAAGGACATCAAGGACTACCTCGTGAAGAAGGCCGACCTCAAGCTCCCCGAGAACTTCCTCAAGCGCTGGCTCTACAGCATCAACAAGGAGAAGTACACCATGGAGGACATCGAGAAGGAGTTCGACGCTTTCCTCGCGGATTACAAGTGGCAGCTCGTCAGCGATTACCTGATGAAGAAGTTCGACCTCAAGATCGATCGCAACGATCTCAGCGAGGCCGCCCACGGCTATGTCGCCTATCAGTACGCCATGTACGGTATGGCCAATGTCCCTTCCAACTTCATCGACGAGGCCGCCCAGAAGATGCTTACCGACCGTCAGCAGGTCGAGCGCCTCTCCGAGCAGGTCGCCGAGCAGAAGGTCATCGCCGCCGTCAAGGACATCATCTCCTTCGACAAGAAATCCATCTCCGTCGAGAAGTTCCGCGAACTGAAGTAGTCGCTTCCTTGAAGGATCCCGAACAGAGCGCCGTTCAGACGCTCTGTTTTTTTGTAAAAAAGTGTTAAATTTGAAAGATTTGAAAAGATTAGAACGTATATAGGGATATATGAAAGAGTTCGAGAAATACGCGAGTCTGGAGCGGGGGATAAGCTCCATGACGCTGCATCGTTACGAGTCGGCGTACGATTCGTACATCAACCCCACCATTATCGAGGAGCGCAAGCTCAATGTCGCTTCGATGGACGTTTTCAGCCGATTGATGATGGACCGCATCATCTTCCTGGGCGTGCCCATCGACGATGACGTGGCCAACATCATCCAGGCGCAGCTGCTTTTCCTTGCGTCGACTGACCCCACCGCTGACATATCCCTTTACCTGAATACTCCGGGAGGACAGGTGAGCAGCGGACTCGGCATCTATGACACCATGCAGCTGGTGGAGCCGGACGTGGCGACCATCTGCACCGGACAGGCGGCGTCTATGGGCAGCGTGCTGCTCTGCGCCGGCGCGCCCGGCAAGCGCTCCGCGCTGCCGCACTCCAAGGTGCTGATCCATCAGCCCCTCGGCGGCGCCAAGGGCCAGGCCAGCGACATCCTCATCGCCGCCAAGGAGATTGAGAAATGCCGCGCCGAGCTCATAGGCATCATCGCCGAGCATACCGGACAGCCTTTCGACAAGGTGTTCGCCGATGCCGACCGCGACTTCTGGATGACCGCACAGGAGGCGAAGGATTATGGCATGGTGGACGAGATTCTCACCAAGAAAAAGAAATAGTCATGGCCGGCTCCAAGAAAAACGCTTCGACGCGTCACTGCTGCTTCTGCGGCCGCGGCGAGGACGAGGTGAGCCTGCTGCTCAGCGGCATCGACGGCTACATCTGCGCAGACTGCGCCAAGATGGCAGCCGACTATGTCGCCGAGCTGGAGCACACTCACCAGCACGAGGCCGCCGCCATTAAGATAGGCGAACTTCAGAAGCCCAAAGCCATCAAGGAGTTCCTTGACCAATACGTCATCGGCCAGGACCGCGCCAAGAAACTGCTTGCGGTCGCGGTCTATAACCACTACAAACGCATCAACCACAACTTGGTTGAAAAACCCGACGACGGTGTTGAGCTCGAGAAGTCCAATATCCTGATGGTCGGTCCCACCGGAACCGGCAAGACCTTGATGGCCAGGACAATAGCAAAGATGCTCGATGTTCCGTTCACCATCGTGGACGCCACGGTCCTGACCGAGGCCGGCTATGTGGGCGAGGACGTCGAGAGCATACTCACCCGTCTCCTCCAGGAAGCGGACTACGACGTGAAGAAGGCTGAACGCGGAATCGTTTTCATCGACGAGATCGACAAGGTCGCCCGCAAGAGCGACAATCCTTCAATCACCCGCGACGTTTCCGGCGAAGGTGTCCAGCAGGCTATGCTCAAGCTCCTTGAGGGCAATGTCGTCAATGTACCTCCCAAGGGAGGCCGCAAGCATCCGGAACAGGATTTCGTTCACGTGAATACCGAGAACATCCTGTTCATCTGCGGCGGCGCTTTCGAAGGTATCGAACGCAGGATTGCCCAACGTCTCAATACTCAGATCATCGGTTTCGGTACATCGGAGAAGCAGCGTGTAGACAGGGACAACCTCCTCCAGTATGTCTCCGCCATGGACCTTCGGGGCTATGGACTTATTCCGGAAATCATTGGCCGTCTGCCGGTCATCACATACCTTGACGCCCTTGACAGGGATGCGCTCAAACGCATCCTTACCGAGCCCAAGAACGCCATCCTGAGGCAGTATGAGAAGATATTCGAGCTGGACGGGATGAAGCTTGTCATCGACCCCGAGGTACTCGACCTCATCGTCGATACTTCCATCAAGAACAAACTCGGCGCCCGCGGTCTGCGCAGCATCTGCGAGCAGATCATGAACGATGCCATGTACGAGGCTCCGTCTTCGAATAAAAAGACGTTCCGCCTCACTCTCGACTACGCCAAATCCAAGCTTGAGAATCAGTTATAATGAAAAGCCTGCGGAATTCCGCAGGCTTTTCCATTAATAGTAGTATCTGTAGAAGAGTGCGATCGACTCCATCCCGGCGAAGAACTGCTTGAGCAGGTAGCTTTCGTTGGGGGAGTGGATGGTGTCCCGCTCGAGTCCGAAGCCCATCAGAAGCGGGTCGATGCCGAGGATCTTCTGGACCTCGGCCAGAACCGCGATGCTGCCGCCGCCGCGCGAGGGCACGGGCTCTACCCCGTAGACCTCGCCCATGGCGCGCGCGGCAGCCTTGTACGCATCGGAACTGATGGGGATGAGGAAGCCGTCGCCGCCTTCGCATTCCTTGACCTCGACTTTGACGCACTTGGGAGCAATAGACTTGAAGTGCTTTGCAAAAAGCTTAGTGATCTCGCCGCTCTTCTGGTCGGGGACCAGACGCATGGAGATCTTGGCGTGCGCCTCGGACGGCAGCACCGTCTTGGCGCCCTCGCCGGTGTAACCTCCCCAGATGCCGCAGACATCCAGGCAAGGGCGGATACCCGTACGCTCGAGGGTCGAATACCCCTTCTCTCCGCGCACTTCCTTGATGTCAAGGAACTCCATATACTCCTTCAGGTCGAAGGGGGCGCGGGCGAGCATCTGGCGGTCCTTGCGGGAGAGGTTCACGACCTTGTCGTAGAACCCCGGAACCGCGACGCGGCCGTTCTCGTCGTGCAGCGTGGCGATCATCTCGCAGAGCACCGTGATGGGATTGGCCACCGCACCTCCGTAATGGCCGGAATGCAGGTCCTTGTTGGGTCCGATGACCTTGACCTCGAGGTAGGACAGACCGCGCATGCCGCAATTGATCGACGGCACTTTCTCCGAAATCATCGTAGTATCGGAGACAAGGCAGATGTCGGCCGCAAGGCGCTTCTTGTTCTGCTTGATCCATTTGGGGAGATTGGGGCTGCCGATCTCCTCCTCGCCTTCGAACATAAACTTGACGTTGTGGTTGAGCTGTCCGCTGCGTACAAGGAACTCGAAAGCCTTGATGTGCATGAAGAGCTGGCCCTTGTCGTCGTTGGCGCCGCGACCCCAGATGGCCCCGTCATGTATGACGGGCTCGAAGGGATCTGTGTGCCACTTCTCCAGAGGCTCCGGAGGCTGTACGTCATAGTGGCCATAGA
>CAMJHW010000006.1 GCA_946405645.1 uncultured Bacteroidales bacterium | reverse complement strand
AGGAGAATGCCGATACGGTCTTCAACTCTTCGACACTGTACGACACTCCGGTGCTCAAGTATTTCGCGGAACCCCTTCTGTACGGTATCGCGGAGTCTTCTCCGGTTTATGAGAAAGCCCAGACGCTCCTGTCTTTCCTGACGCATGTCAGGGCCTTCTCTCCGGCTGAGATAGCAGCCATCCCTCCCACCTCCATCATGAGAGAGTTCATCGGAGGGCAAACCCTTTAGACCTTCAGTACCATGTGGCTGGTAATGACACTCGGCTCGGCGCTGCTGCTGGGCATCTATGACGTTTTCAAGAAACAGGCTCTCAAGAACAACGGAGTCCTGTGGGTGCTGCTGGCCGCTACGGCCATCTCCACCATCCTGCTCATCCCTTTCTTCTCATCCGGACCGGTTGACGACCATATCCGGCTCCAGCTGAAGGCTTTCCTCGTGACTGTCTCGTGGGTGAGCGGGCTCATCGCCCTCAAATTGCTTCCGGTCACCACGGCCAGCACCATCAAGGCTTCCAGGCCTTTCTTCGTGGTCCTTTTCTCTATCGTCCTGTTCGGAGAGAGGCTCAACGTCTGGCAGTGGGCGGGCGTCGCGCTTGCCCTGCTGGCGATGACCCTGCTCAGCGGCGCCAGTAAGAAGGAAGGCATCGACTTCTCGAAGAGCAAGGGCGTCCTGGCGATGGCCGTCTCGGTCCTTGCCGGAGTGGCCAGCGCCCTCTACGACAAGCATATGATCGCAGATATGGAGCCGTTGTTCATCCAGTGCTGGTGCAACTTCTACGTCACGGTGATGCTGCTTATCTGCGTGATTGTCAAGGCACTGCATGACAAGGAGAAGCGCGAGCGCTTCAAATGGGACTGGATGCTCCCGGTGATTGCCATATTCATCGTCGGGGCGGATATGCTCTACTTCTATGCCCTCAAGCAGGAAGGCGCACTGCTCTCCGTCGTGTCGCTTATCCGCCGCTGCTCGGTGGTCGTGACCTTCGTGCTCGGCGCCATCGTCTTCCACGAGAAGAAGATCAAGGAGAAGGCAGTCGACCTTGCCATCCTCCTCGCAGGTATGGGCCTGCTTCTCTACGGCTCCAGTCTATAGTCATCGAAATGCCCTTATCCTTCGACCGCCGGTCGAAGGATATAAAAATAGGACCGCGCCATTCCCCAAAAGCGCGGCCCCGTATATAAAACGAACTTAACAAATAGACACGAAATGAAATTTCGAATGTCCGGTGCAAAAATAGCTTACATATTTTAATATTCCAAGCAAAAGGCCGGAAATTTTTAAAACGATTTATCTCTTATTTCCGGTAGTCGCTGGGAGTCAGGCCCGTATGCATCTTGAAAAACTTGTAAAAAACCGACTGGTTGGGGAAATGCAGCAGGTAAACTATCTCTTTTACCGGCATGTCCGAATACTTGAGCATGTTCTTGGCTTCCATTATCACGAACGCGTCGATCCACTCCGGGGCTGATCTTCCGCTCACGTTCTTGACCAGCCTTGACAGGTATTTAGGGGTTAGGCAGAGCTTGTCTGCGTAGAATGCGACCTTGCGCTCGGAATTGTGGTACTCGGCCACCAGTTTCAGGAAACTGTCCAGTATGGTCTGGGAGCGGGGACTCCTGCGGGGATTGCGCTCCTGCGCATCCTTGATCTGGCTGGTCCAGATGGACCCTAGCAGATAGAAGATGGATGACGCCAGGTATCGCAGGGCGTCGCGCGACGCGGAATTCTCCGAGTGGTACAGCGCTTCCGCCAGTTCGAAGTAGCGCTTGCAAATGGCGTGATTCTCCTCGTCCAGCGTGATGCTGGGGGTGTCGATGGCGGCCACGCTCTCGTTGAACAGGGAGTTGAAGTCGAATCGTATGGTGGACATCAGTTCTTTGGATACGGCTACCACCACGACATCCAACCTTCCCAGCTTATCCATATCCACTTGCGACACCCGGCATATCGATCCCGGAATACATATTATCAGGGAATTCTTGCGTACGCGCACGGGCTTGAGGTTGATCTCGATGGTGAAATCTCCGTCTATGCAGAACAGCGCCAAATAGCAGTTGAAGCGGCACGGCTCCTCCATGAACGCTTCCATCTTTTCCTCATAGCGCTGCTCGGAGATGAAGAAGGCATCGGAAAGGTTTTCGTTGTCCTTGGCAGCGAAAACGCTTCTCAGGCTCCGTATGTAAAGTTCGTGAAATGAGTTTGTCATACTGTTTCTCTTTCGTCTTCCGCAAATATGCGAAAAACGGACAAATAAAGATTGTTTAAAAGTCGAATAATTTGATAAAATCGCCTACAATTCGACCTTTTGACATAAAATGCAGTCTAAAAGGTCTAATTTCGGTCTGAGATTTCATCCTTTTTGGCTATGTTTTTGTTCATTTCCGAGTCCCGGAAAACAAAGAAACAAAACAATATATGAAAAGGATTTTGATGACAATTCCGGCGCTTGCCTGCCTTCTGATGCCGCTTGGAGCGGCTGCGCAGCAGACACTGACACTGGAGGACTGCCACCGGATGGCAGTCGCGAACAGCAAGACACTGTCACAGGCCCGTACGCAGGTCGAGATGGCGGGTTACGACCGCAAGATCGCCCTGGCGAACTATTTCCCCAACCTGTCGGTATCGGGTACCTATCAATACAACAACCGTGACATCGCGCTGATCAGCGACGCGCAGTCGGCGGCCCTGACGAGTATGGGCACGACGGCGCAGGCGGCGCTGGACGGCGCCTTCGCCGCCGCCGGCGCGCAGATGGGCGCCGCCGCCCAGGGCGCGATGACTCAGCTGCAGACTGCGATCATGACCAACCCCGCCCTGGCGGCCGAGTATATGGGCAGCCCTATGTGGCAGACAGTCCTGGGCATGTTCCAGCAGATGGATCTAAACGGACTGTCCGCCCCCGCCATAGCCGATCCTATCAATGCGATAGGCCGGACGATAGACGAGGCGCTGCATCCTGACCTCCATAACATCTATGCCGGGGTGGTGTCAGTCCAGCAGCCCGTGTTCATGGGCGGAAAGATCGTCTATTCTAACCAGATGGCTGCGCTGGCAGAAGAGCTGGCGCGCAGCCGCTACGACCAGGAGTACGCCGATGTCATCATTGACGTGGACCAGGCCTACTGGCAGATAGTCAGCATCGCCGCCAAGGAACAGCTGGCCGAGTCTTATGCAGGGCTGCTCCATCAGCTGGAGCACGACATAAGGGTGTCCGTGGACGAAGGAGTGATGACAGAGGCTGACGCCCTCCAGGTCAAAGTCAAGGCCAACGAGGCCGACATGCTCCTGACCAAATCCCGCAACGGCCTGACGCTGGCCAAGATGCTGCTCTGCCAGCGCATAGGCCTGCCTCTCGACTCGCAGATCGTCCTTGCGGACGAAGGCTCCGACATCATCCCGGTGCCGGCAAGGGAGCCCTGCAAGGACATCGAGAGCGTCTATTCCGACCGTCCGGAAACCCGCAGTCTGTCGCTTGCCTCCGGCATCTATGAGAAGAAAGCGAAGATCGTCCGCGCGGATATGCTTCCCCATGTGGCGCTGACCGCCAACTACCTGGTCGCCAACCCCAATTCCTTCAACGGATTGAGCAACAGCTGGAACGGTGGCATGTTCAATGCCGGCGTGATGGTGACCGTGCCTCTCTTCCACGGTTTCGAGGCCACCAACAAGTACCGCAAGGCGAAGGCTGAAGCCACTCTCTACCTGGACCAGTACAATGAAGCCCGCGATCTCATACTCCTGCAGGTAACCCAGCAGGACAAACTCTATGACGAGGCCCTCGAGAAGCTCGGAATGGCTTCCTCCAATCTCGACAGCGCGGAAGAGAATCTCCGCAGCGCGACCGTCGGCTTCGAAGCCGGAGTGATCGACGCCGACACCGTGCTGGCAGCCCAGACTGCCTGGCTGCAGGCGCATTCCGAATGCATCGACGCCGGCACCGAGCTGCAGATGGCAGCCTCCAACCTGCGCAAGGCGCAGGGTGAATTCACTGATAACAAATAAAAAGGATAATGATATGGAAAAGAAGAAGAATTACAATCTCGTCATAGGGCTTGCTGCCCTTGTGGCCATTGTGTTGATCATAGCTTTCGTAGGCTATCTGGTAAGCAAACCTAAACCCCACATCATCCAGGGCGAGGCCGAAGCCGCCGAGTACAGGGTGTCCTGCATGGTGCCCGGACACGTGACGGAACTCTACTGCCGCGAGGGACAGGAAGTCAGCAAGGGCGATACTGTCGCATTCATCGACTCGCCTCAGGTCAGGGCAAAGTTGGCTCAGGCCGAGGCCGCGCGCAGCGCCGCCAGGGCGCAGAGCGCCAAGGCGCGCAACGGCGCGCGCCAGGAGCAGATAGCCGGCGCCTACGAGATCTGGCAGCAAGCTCTCGTCCAGGAGGACGTGATGAAGAAATCCCTGGACCGCGTACAGAACCTCTACGACCAGAAGGTGATAGCCGCCCAGAAGTATGACGAGACCAAGGCTAAATACGACGCAGCGGTGGCCCAGTCGAGGGCTGCAAAGAGCCAGTACGACATGGCGGTGAACGGCGCCCGCGACGAGGACAAGGCCGCCGCCGCAGCCCTGGTCCGCCAGGCCGAGGGCGCCATCCAGGAGGTTGACTCCTATCTGGAGCAGCTGTACCTCGTCTCCCCTGCCGACGGCATCATCTCCAACATCTATCCCAAGCAGGGAGAACTTGTCGGCGAAGGCTCACCCGTTTTGACCGTGACCGACCTCTCCGACATCTGGTTCACTTTCAACATCCGCGAGGACCAGCTCCACGGGATGAACACCGGCGATGTCCTTACGCTCAGCGTTCCCGCCCTTGACGGAGCCAAACTCCAGGCCACGGTCAACTATATGGCCGTGCGCGAGTCCTATGCCACTTGGAAGGCTACCCGCGAGACCGACCAGTACGACGCCAAGACCTTCGAGGTCAGGGCTGTCCCCAATGAAACCGTCGAAGGCCTGCGTCCCGGTATGACAGTACTTGTAGTGAAATGACATTCTTCGGAAAAATATGGAGCGTCATCCGGCGCGAGATCCGGATCTGGGTCCGCAGGCCTGTCTATATCGTCGGGTCCGTGTTCGTCATGGCGTTCTGCACAATCTTCTACCTGACCTTCCTCAGGGACGGAGTCCCTTCCGACGTTCCCATCGCCGTGGTCGATCTGGACAATTCCAGCACTTCGCGCGAATTCTGCCGCCAGCTCGACGCCACGCAGCTGGGCCGGGTCGTCCGCTATGACGACTTCGCCCTGGCGCGCGCCGATATGCAGGGCGGCCGGGTGACCTCGGTCTGCGTCATCCCCGAAGGCTTCAACCGCGACATCCAGGCCCAGCGCCAGCCCACGGTCAGCTTCTACGTCAACGGATTGTACTTCCTCGGCGGCTCGCTCGCATGGAAGGATCTTCTGACGATGGTCAACCTCACTGGAGGAGCCGTCCAGAGGGAAGTCCTGAGGATGCGGGGAGTGCCCGAGAGCAGCATTATGAACCTGCTCCGGCCGGTGGACATCGATGTCCATCAGATAGGCAACCCCACGATGAACTACGGAGCCTACCTGGCCAATATGATGATTCCCGGAATGCTGCAGATGGTCGTCGTCATCCTGCTCATCTATTCGCTCGGTACCGAGCTTAAATATGGCACGAGCCGTCACCTCCTGCAGTCGGTGGACGGCGACATTTACGCCGCGGTCAGCGGGAAGATAGCGCTTTACACCGTCCTGTTCACGCTGATCGGCTGGACCCTGGAGGTAATCCTGTACAAGTGGATGCATTTCCCGCTTGCCGGCCGGCTTGGCCAGATGCTGCTGGCCTGCTTCCTGCTGGTGCTTGCCTCCGAGGCGGTGGCGGTGTTCATCATCGGCCTGGTTCCGGTGTGCCGCTTCGCGCTCAGCATCGGCGCGCTGTACAGCGTGCTGGGCCTCTCCCTGACGGGTTTCACCCTGCCGGTCGAGGCCATGCCCGCGGGCCTGCGCGGCCTCGCCCTGATGTACCCGCTGAGGTACTATTACGGGATGTACGTACAGGTGGGCGTATTCGGAAGCGGCTTCGGCCACTGGTATTTCTATGTGGTAATGCTCCTGCTCTTCTGCTTCCTCCCGTTCCTGGTGATGAGGCGGCTGGGCAATGCATACGAACATCTTGATTACGGGAGGAACTAGAAGATGAAAGAGACTTATGTGAGAAGCTGGCTGAAGGATGCCCTGGGCATCTTCAACCTCGAGCTCGGAAGGCTGCTTCGGGACGGGGGAGTGATGATAATCTTCATCGCCGCGGGATTCCTGTATCCGATACTCTACAACTTCGTTTACAGGAACGGAGTGCTTGAGGATACCCCGATCGCCGTGGTGGACAATGCCGGCTGCAGCGACAGCCGGCGGATGATCCGCGAAATGGACGCCACACGCGAGATAGAGATAGCGTACAGGTGCACCGATATGGAGGAGGCTCGCGAGCTTTTCCGTGACAGGAAAGTGAACGGCATCATCTATTTCCCCTCTGATTTCGGAGACCGTATCGCGAACCGGGAGACCGCCGTGTTCAGCATCTATGCGGATATGAGCAGTTTCCTGTACTACAAGAACTTGTTGATGGGGTCCGAGTTCGTGATGCTGCACGAGATCAACGGCATCAAGGTCGAACGCTACCGCTTCGACGGCCTGACGGACCAGCAGGCGGACGCTTCCGTGAATGCCGTCCTGTACGACGACGTCAATCCCTACAACCACGCATTCTCCTACAGCATCTTCCTTATTTCCGCCATACTGATGCTCATCATCCAGCAGGTGATGTTCTACGGAATGAGCATGTCGGTGGGAACGATGCGCGAGGAGAACCGCAGCTTCGCTTCGCTCCCCGATACCCTCAAGGGTCGCGGCGTCGGCCGCGTGGTCCTTGGCCGCGGGGCCGTTTACTGGCTGGTCTTCATGATCATAGGCATCTATGTGACCATAGTGGTCCCTGCGATGTTCGGATTCCCTCAGCGCGGAAGCTTCCGGGATATTATGACACTGCTGGCCATATTCGTAACGGTATGCGTGTTCTTCTGTATGACGTGGAGCACTCTGGTGACGCGGCGCGAGTCCGCATTCATCCTGTTCCTGTTCATGTCTCCGGTATGCATCTTCCTGACGGGGTGCAGCTGGCCGACGACCGCATTCCCGGCATTCTGGAAGTGGTTTTCATACCTGTTCCCGTCCACTTTCGGCTGCCAGGCCTTCATCGATCTGAACACTGCCGGAGCGGATTTGGTGATAGTAGCTTCGCAGCTGAAGGCGCTGTGCCTGCAGGGCATCGTCTATTTCGTCCTGGCCTGCGGCGCGGTCTATGTGGAGAACTTCGTTCTCAAGCGCAAGGACAAGATAGACGAGGCGCGTAGGGAAGTGGAAGGACGCATAGAGCGCAGGATAGGCGCGGAAAAGATTCAAATTTGACGAAAAACGCCACTTTTCCATTATTTATTCGTAACTTCGTGGGCTATCGGACTTTTGTCCGGCAGTCCATGATTTTTATTGAGAAACTATATGGCAAAGAAAAACACTAATCTAGTAGCGATCATCACGATGTGCTTCATCTTCGCGATGATTTCCTTCGTGACCAACATGGCCGCCCCGTTCGGCAACATCTGGCAGGTCAAGTTCGCCAATGCCGGAATGCTCGGCAATCTCATGAACTTCACCGCATACCTCTTCATGGGTATCCCTGCCGGCAAGATGCTGATGAAGATCGGTTACAAGAAGACCACGCTCATCGCACTCGCCGTCGGATTCGTCGGCGTGTTCGTGCAGTGGCTTTCCAGCAAGGTCGGCGGCGATGTGTTCGCCCTGGCCGTCTATCTCCTCGGAGCTTTCATCTGCGGCTTCTGCGTCTGCATGCTCAACACCGTGGTCAACCCGATGCTGAACATTCTCGGCGGCGGCGGCAACCGCGGCAACCAGTTCATCCAGATCGGCGGTACCATGAATTCCCTTGCCGGTACCCTCACCCCGTTCCTCGTGGGTGTCCTCATCGGCACGGTCACTGACAAGACCGCGATGTCCGACGTGGCTCCGCTGCTCTTCATCGCCATGGCCGTCTTTGCCATCGCGTTCGTCATCATCTCCCTGGTGAAGATCCCCGAGCCGGCTCAGGAGCGTAAGGCCGTCAAGTATGAGGCCAGCCCTTGGAAGTTCCGCCACTGCGTACTCGGTATCCTCGCCATCTTCTTCTATGTCGGCATCGAGATCGGCATCCCTTCGCAGCTGAACTTCTTCCTGTCCGATCCCACGGGTAAGGGTGCGTTCGCTGCCGGTACGGCCGGAGCTGCCGCCATCGGAGGCGCCATCGCCGCCATGTACTGGCTGCTTATGATGGTCGGCCGCCTCTGCAGTTCGCTCATCAGTGGCAAGGTCAGCACCCGCGCACAGCTCATCACGCTGTCCTCCCTTGCCATCCTCCTCATATTCCTCGGCATCGTCCTGCCCAAGACCGTCATGGTCTCCATGCCCGGCTACATCGCCGGTCAGGGTTTCGTGATGCACAGGGTCCCGGTCACCGCTCTCCTGTTCGTGCTCTGCGGCCTTTGCACCTCAGTCATGTGGGGCGCCATCTTCAATCTTTCGGTCGAGGGTCTCGGCAAGTACACCGAGCAGGCATCCGGCATCTTCATGATGATGGTGGTCGGCGGCGGCATCATGCCTCTCATCCAGGATTTCATCGCCAAGCATGTCGGCTACATGGCTTCCTACTGGCTCGTGATAGCCATGCTCGCCTACATCCTCTACTATGCCCTCCTGGGCTGCAAGAACGTCAACAAAGACATCCCCGTGGACTAATAGCCAACCAAAGATATGGAAGAGATCAAAGATAAACAGTACGTCGTAGGTATCGACGTGGGAGGCCAGACCTCCAAGCTCGGAGTCGTCGATGCGCGCGGAGACGTCCTCGCGCAGACCGTCATCCGTACAGACACATACGGTGAGGACGCTGACGCGTTCATCTCCGCACTTGCCGCCGCCGTGAAGGGCGTCGTCAAGGACGCCGGAAAGGAAGGCGAGATCCGTGGTGTGGGCGTAGGCGCCCCCAACGGAAACTATTATACCGGAGAGGTCGCGTTCGCACCCAATCTCGCATGGGCGGCCAAGAAATCCGTCAAGTTCTCTGAGCTCCTGTCCAAGAAGCTCGGCGGACTCCCCGTCAGCCTCACAAACGACGCCAATGCCGCTGCTGTCGGCGAAATGACCTATGGCGCCGCCAGGGGCATGAAGAATTTCATCATGATCACCCTTGGCACCGGTGTCGGAAGCGGCATCGTCATCGACGGCAAGGTCGTTTACGGCCATGACGGATTCGCCGGAGAGCTCGGTCACACTACGGTCGTCCAGCACAACGGCCGCACCTGCGGCTGCGGCCGCACCGGCTGCCTCGAGGCCTATTGCTCCGCCATCGGCGTAGCCAAGACCGCGAGGGAGTGGCTGGAGATGAGCGATGAGCCGTCCCTGCTGCGCGAGGTGGAGAATATCACGTCCAAGGACGTGTACGAGGCCGCCAAGGAAGGCGACGCCCTCGCCCTTCGCATCTTCGAATATACCGGCACCATCCTCGGCCGCAAGTTCGCCGACTTCATCGCGTTCAGCGCCCCCGAAGCCATCGTCCTCTTCGGCGGCCTCGCCCGCTCCAAGGAGTTCCTGTATGAGCCGATGGTGAAGGCTATGAACGACAATGTCCTCAAGATATGGAAGGACAAGGTCAAGATCGTATTCTCCCAGCTCAAGGAATCGGACGCCGCCATCCTCGGCGCATCCGCCCTCGCCTGGGAACTGTAAGACAACCTTAAAAAATGCATGATAAAATGAAAGCAAGAAAATTCCTGATCGTGGCCCTCGCTTTGAGCATGGCCACCGTCGCTTGTTCGCAGAACAACGCAAAACTCCCTGATGGCAGCAGTGCAAAGGATTACCTCCCGACCAAAGGCCAGGTCGATTCCGTCAGCTACCTCCTCGGTATCAACTTCGGAAGCTTCCTCAAATCCTACAATTTCGGTGGTGACCTCAACTATGCGCTGATGAAGCAGGGTATGACCGATTTCCTCAAGGCAGAGGGCGACCAGACCGATACCAATTTCGTCAAGCAGTTCAAGGTCAATCCTGAGCTGATGAACGACCTGTTCAACGATTTCCTCGAGAAGAAGAGCGAATACGAGTCCATCCTCGCAAAGGCGGAGGAGAGCAAGTTCTTCGATGAGAACGGCAAGAAGAGCGGTATCAAGACCACCGAGAGCGGCCTGCAGTACAATATCATCGAGCCCGGCAACGAAGTGAAGCCCGGCCCGAAGGACACTGTGCTCGTGCGCTACAAGGGTACTCTGCTCGACGGCACCGTGTTTGACGAGGTGCCCGCCGGCGAAGAGCCCATCGAACTGACCCTTGACCGCGTCATCCCCGGATGGACCGAGGGTCTCCAGCTCCTTGGCGAGGGCGGCAAGGCCACTCTCTATATCCCGTCCGAGCTTGGATACGGTGCCCGCGGTACCGGTGTCATCACCCCCAACTCCACCCTCGTGTTCGATGTGGAGCTTGTGAAGGTCAAGCCTTTCGCCGATCCCAGGATCGACCTTGAGAACTAGGCCATGACGCTCGAACTCGAAGGAAGGATCAAGACGAAACTGCCGGCCCAGGGCGGGACAAGCGCCCGCGGAGCCTGGACCCGGCAGGACTTCGTCGTCGAATACCAGGACGGCAGTTTCCCGGCCGAGGCCTGTTTCTCCGCGTGGGGACAGGAGAGGGTCGACGAACTTGCCAGGTATAACGAGGGGGATGCCGTGAAGGTGTCCTTCAATGTGCGGGCCCGCGAGTACGGCGGACGCTGGTACAACGACCTCCGCGTCTGGAGGCTGTCGGCGCCCGGCGCGCAGCCGCAGGCCGCCGCGCCTGCGCCGGCGGCACCCGCTGCCGCCCGGCCGGCTGCTCCGCAGCCTCAGGCTCCCGCACCTTCCGCCCCGGCTCCGACCATCGACGACATGCCGATAGACCTCGGAGTGGGCGAGGATGACCTTCCGTTCTAGATTTCCAGCCAGCGGATGGAGGCGTCTCGACGCCACCATGTGAGCTGGCGCTTTGCATAATGGCGGGTGTTCCGCTGGATCAGTCCAACGGTCTCATCCAGGGAGGCGGCCCCGTCCAGATAATCGAAAACCTCCTTATAACCAACGGTCTGAAGTGCGGTCAGATGGCGGTATCCCGCCAGTGACCGCACTTCTTCCACAAGCCCGTCGTCCATCATCCGGACGACGCGTTTGTTTATCCGCTCATAGAGGACCTCGCGGGGTCTGGTGAGTCCGACTTTCTCTATCTCGAAATCCCTCGCCGGCATCTCCGTCCTTTCCTTGAAGCTCGAGTACGGTTTGCCTGTAGTGAGGCAGATTTCCACCGCCCTGAAGACACGGTTGACGTTTGAGAGGTCCATCGTCGAGTAGGCCACCGGGTCCAGCCTTGTCAGGTCTTCCCGGAAAGGTTCCAGACCTTCTTTTTCGAGACGTTCCATCAGGGATTTGCGGATATCGAGATCGGCCGTAGGGACGTGTCCCAGGCCGTTGCAGACCGCATCGATGTAGAACATCGAACCTCCGGTCATCACGAGCGTCTCGTGGCCCTCGTCAAACAGCTTTTCGATCAGCGCGATGGCGTCGGTCTCATAAATCCCGGCGGTGTAGTACTCCGTAACAGACTTGGTGTGTATAAAATAATGCTGCACGGCGGAAAGCTGTGCAGCGGAAGGGACTGCCGTCCCGATGGACATTTCTTTGTATATCTGCCGGGAATCGCAGGAGATGACGGGAGAACCGTATTTGAGCGCGAGGCCGATGCTGTAGTCGGTCTTGCCGACAGCCGTCGGCCCAAGGACGATAATCAGTTTCCTGCCCACGGCCGGCGGGGATCAGAGAGTGAGGTCCTCACTCCCGTCGAAGATCTCCATGCCGTCCTCGTCGTCGCGGAAGCTGACTTCCTCGTCGTCATCGTCTTCGTCGGCATCCTCGTCGACGGACGATGCGTCATCGTCGCCGTCATCCTCGTCCCTGAGCGCGCTGAGAAGGGCGTCGAGGCTCTTCTTGCGGTTCTTGTCGCTCTCGCTGGGAAGGTGGCGCTGGTCGTCGGGAAGGTCTTCGAACGCTACGTATCCGTTCTCGAACTCGATGGGGTTGGGACCCTTGGAGTCGGCCAGGACGGGGCATGACTTCTCGGAAGCTCCGGGAACGGGACCCTCCAGGGTGATATTCACGCTTTTCTTATTGGTGACATCATAGAAATACACGAAGGACTTGATGCCTTTCTTCACGATGTCCGCGACCGTAACGTCGTCGACGGCCCCGTGGCCGAGGTCGAACAGGCCGTAGCGGGCGACGACGGCGCCGGAGGCGTCGAAGGCCTTGAAGAGTATCAGCTGGTCCTGGGGAAACTCCATGTCCGCCCTCATCTGCTTGTGGAAAGTATAAAGGGTATTGTCCGCGCTGAGATGGTAGATGCGGTGGAAACCCTTGATGCCAGTGAGGCTTACCTTGAAGGAATAAACCATAATCGTTCGCTTTTCTATAATTCGGCGTTCAAAGGTACAAATTATTTCAACACACGCGTCCACGGAGTTGCAAATAAAGTTCAAATTGACTAAATTTGAAAAAGCAACGGTAGTGCCCAGATGCAGATCAAGGATACATACTCGAGCATCGCCGGACGGTCCGACGGACTTTTCAAGGACAACGGCAGCCGGTTCATCGCGCAGGCTTATCCCGTGGAGACCGAGGATGAGGTGAAGGAGATAGTCGGGAGGCTCAGGAAGGAGTATCACGACGCGCGTCACCATTGCTATGCTTACAGGATAGGGCTTGACGGCGGCCTGTGGCGCGCCAACGACGACGGCGAGCCTTCCGGCTCTGCCGGACGCCCCATCCTCGGACAGATCGACGCCGCCGGGCTGAGCGACGTACTGGTCGTGGTGGTCCGCTATTTCGGCGGGATCAAGCTGGGGATTCCCGGCCTCATCCGCGCGTACAAGACCTCCACGGCAGATGCGCTTTCGCAGGCGTCCGTAGTGGAGAAGGTGGCCGGCAGGTTTTACCGGGTCGCTTTCCCGTATCTGTCCATGAACGCAGTGATGAAGGTCGTGAAGGACTTGTCGCTCCCGCAGAAGGACGCCTCCTTTGCGGAGCAGTGCAGCATGGTGCTGCGCGTGCGCCTGTCGCAGGAGTCCGCGTTCCTCGACAGGGTTTCAGGAATCGAAGGCGCTGCCGTGGAACGATGTTGATTTGAAAGTATATTTTGATAATTCGAAAGAATTAATTATTTTTAAGGACATTTCATTTATAATTGTTTATTGCATATTATGGCAAAAGTACACGTTTTCAATGCCGGTCCCTGCCTTCTGCCGCAGCCTGTCATTGACGCTTCGATCGAAGCACTGAAAGATTTCAAGGGCACGGGAGTGTCCGTCCTGTCCATTTCGCACCGCACAAAGGAGTGGGAAGCCACGATGAACGAGTGCCGCTCCCTCTGGAAGGAACTTCTCAATATTCCCGATACCCACGAGGTCGTATTCCTCGGAGGCGGCGCCAGCCTCGAATTCCTCTATGTGGCTATGAACTTCCTTGAGAAGAAAGCCGCTTATCTCGACACCGGAGTCTGGGCGCACAAGGCCCTCAAGGAGGCCCAGGGCCTCGGCGACGCTTACGCCATCGCATGTTCCAAGGACAAGAATTACTCGTATATACCGAAGGGCTTCGAGATCCCCACGGATCTCGACTACCTCCACATCACCACCAACAATACCATCTACGGCACTGAGATCAGGGAAGATATCGACTGCCCCGTCCCCCTCATCGCCGACATGTCTTCCGACATCCTCTCCCGTCCCGTCGATGTCAGCAAGTACGCCATGATCTATGGAGGCGCGCAGAAGAACGCCGGTCCTGCCGGAGTCGCTTTCTGTATCATCCGCAAGGATGCACTCGGCAAGGTTTCCCGCTATCTCCCTACGATGCTCGATTACCGCGTGCACATCGAGAAGGAGTCCATGTTCAACACTCCTCCCGTGTTCTCCATCTTCGTGATGAACGAGACCCTCAAGTGGCTCAAGGGCATCGGAGGCGTGGAGGTCATGCAGAAGATCAACGAGAAGAAAGCCGCCACGCTTTATGCCGAGATCGACCGCAACTCCCTTTTCACCGGCACTGCCGCCGTCGAGGACCGTTCCCTGATGAACGTCTGCTTCGTTATGGCTCCCGGCTTCGAAGGCCTGCAGGACGAGTTCATGGCCTTCTCCAAGGAGCGGGGCATGGTCGGCATCAAGGGCCACCGTTCCGTCGGAGGATTCCGCGCTTCGCTTTACAATGCCTGCTCGCAGGAGGACGTCGAAGCCCTCGTCGCATGCATGCAGGAGTTCGAGAAACTTCACAAATAGCAGGACGCCATGAAGATTTTGCTCGCTACCCAGAAACCCTTCGCGGCCGCCGCAGTGGCCGGCATCAGGGAAATCGCCGAAGGTGCAGGCCATGAACTGGTCGCCTTCGAGAAATATGCGGAGCAGTCGGACCTCGTCGCCGCGGTCGCTGACTGCGACGCAATGATCATCCGCTCCGACAAGGTCACCGCCGAGGTCCTCGACGCGGCCCCGAAGCTCAAGATAGTCGTGCGCGCCGGCGCCGGCTACGACAACGTCGACCTGGCCGCCGCCACGGCGCACGGCGTAGTTGTCATGAACACCCCCGGACAGAACTCCAATGCCGTCGCCGAGCTGGCGCTGGCCATGATGATATTCATGGCCCGCACGCAGTTCACCCCGGCGACCGGCTCCGAGCTCCTCGGCAAGCGCCTGGGCGTCCAGGCCTACGGCAATGTCGGACGCCTCGTCGGCCAGAAGGCCCGCGCCCTTGGCATGGAGATCTCCGCCCTCGACCCGTTCCTCTCCGACGAGCAGATCGCTTCCGCCGGCGCCGATCCCGTGCACTCCGTGGAGGAACTCTACAGCACTTCCGACTATCTTTCCATCCACATCCCCGCCCTTCCCGCGACCATCAAATCCATCGGCTACGACCTCATCACCAAGATGCCCAAGGGCGCCGTGCTGGTCAATACCGCCCGTAAGGAAGTCATCGACGAGGAAGGCCTGATGAGGGCCCTCGAGGATCGTCCGGACCTCAAGTACGTCACCGACGTCATGCCCGACAACTATGCCGAGCTGCGTGAGAAGTTCGGTCTCCGCGTGTTCGCCACCCCCAAGAAGATGGGCGCCCAGACCGCCGAGGCCAACGTCAACGCCGGCCTCGCCGCCGCGCGCCAGATCGCCGATTATTTCGCTACGGGCAATACCCGTTTCCAGGTAAATAAATGATCGCCATGGTCAAAGTCAAACCTTTCGCGGCGGTAAGGCCGCCTAAAGACATCGTCACCGAGGTGGCCGCTCCGCCCTACGACGTCCTCAATTCCGAGGAGGCCAAGCAGATGGCGGGGGAGAAGTCCCTCCTTCACATCACCAAACCCGAGATTGATTTCGATCCCATCCTGCCCGACCACGACCAGCGCGTGTACGACCGCGCCGTCGTGAATTTCAAGGACTGGCAGGCCAGGGGATGGCTGGTCCAGGACCCGAAGGAATGCTATTACGTCTATGCACAGACCATGGACGGCCGTACCCAGTACGGCCTGGTGCTCTGCGCCCATACCGACGACTATGCCGAGGGACGTATCAAGAAGCATGAGCTCACCCGCAAGGACAAGGAAGACGACCGCATGGTCCACGTCCGCATCCAGAACGCCAACATCGAGCCCGTCTTCTTCGCCTACCGTGACAACGATGCGCTCAACTCCATCGTCGCCCGTTACGCCGCAGGCGAGCCCGAGTATCATTTCGTGGACGAGAACGGTTTCGGACATACCTTCTGGGTGGTCGGCGACGATGCCGACATCGCCCGCATCACCGAGCTGTTCACCACACAGGTCGAGGCTTTCTATGTAGCCGACGGCCACCACAGGACGGCTGCCGCCGCCCGCGTGGGCGCCGAGAAGCGCGCGCAGAATCCCGCCCATACCGGAGCCGAGGAGTACAACTACTTCATGGCCGTCTGTTTCCCCGAGAGCCAGCTCAAGATCATCGACTACAACCGCGTCGTGAGGGATCTCAACGGACTCACGCCCGACCAGCTCGTCGCTAAGCTCGGCGATGATTTCGAAGTGACTTGCAAGGGAGCGGCCGTCTATCGCCCCGAGGCGCTTCACAATTTCTCGATGTACCTCGACGGCAAGTGGTATTCGCTGACCGCGCGCCCCGGACGCTATGACGACGGCGACCCGATCGGCGTGCTCGACGTCACCATCCTCTCCCGCCTCGTGCTGGACAGGATACTTGGCATCAAGGACCTTCGCACCGACAACCGCATCGACTTCGTCGGCGGCATCCGCGGGCTCGGAGAGCTTTCCCGCAGGGTGGACAGCGGCGAGATGAAGGTTGCGTTCGCACTCTATCCGGTCTCAATGGAGCAGCTGATGGGCATCGCCGACAGCGGCAACATCATGCCTCCGAAGACCACTTGGTTCGAGCCCAAGCTCCGTTCCGGACTTGCCATTCATAAATTGGATTAATCTCTTTTTCATGCCGATCGATTCCGCTGCCATACATGCCAAGCTGAAAGAATTCTTCGGGTACGACACCTTCAAGGCGGACCAGGAGAGCATCGTGAGCCACCTCGTGGCCGGCAATGACGCCTTCGTGCTCATGCCGACCGGAGGCGGCAAGTCGCTCTGCTACCAGCTCCCCGCCCTGCTGATGCCCGGTACGGCCATCGTCATCTCGCCACTCATCGCTCTGATGAAGAACCAGGTGGATGCCATCCGCGGGTTCGTGTCGGGCAACGACTGCATCGCCCATTTCCTGAATTCGTCGCTCAGCAAGGCTCAGATACAGGAGGTCCGCGAGGATCTGCTCGCAGGCCGCACGAAGCTCCTGTACGTGGCTCCGGAGTCATTGACAAAGGAAGACAACGTCTCCATCCTCAAGGAGATCAAGATATCCTTCTACGCAGTGGACGAAGCCCACTGTATCTCCGAATGGGGTCACGACTTCAGGCCGGAGTACCGCCGCATCCGCTCCCTTGTGGAGGATATCGGCCGCGCTCCCATTATCGCCCTGACCGCCACTGCCACTCCCAAGGTCCAGCACGACATCCTCAAGAATCTCGGCATCGGCGGAGCCCGGGTGTTCAAGTCCTCGTTCAACCGTCCGAACCTCTTCTACGAGGTCAGGGACAAGGTCGATCCGGAGAAGGACATCATCCGCTACATCAAGCAGAATCCCGGCAAGTCCGGCATAGTCTATTGCCTCAGCCGCAAGAAGGTCGAGGAGCTCGCGGAGCTTCTCTGCATCAACGACATCAAGGCTCGGCCGTACCACGCCGGCCTGGACGCCAAGACCAGGGCGGAGAACCAGGACGCTTTCCTGATGGAGGAGATCGACGTCATTGTCGCTACGATAGCGTTCGGCATGGGCATCGACAAGCCCGACGTCCGTTTCGTTATCCACTATGACATTCCGAAGAGCATCGAGAGTTACTACCAGGAGACGGGACGCGCGGGACGCGACGGGCAGGAAGGACGCTGCATCACTTATTACAGCTACAAGGACATCCGCAAGCTCGAGAAGTTCATGCAGGGCAAGCCCGTGGCGGAGCAGGAGATCGGCGGACAGCTCCTCTCCGAGGTCGTCACCTACGCCGAATCCAGCCGCTGCCGCAGGCGCTTGCTGCTGAGCTACTTCGGCGAGGATTACCAGGTGGACAACTGCGGCTGCTGCGACAATTGCATCAATCCCAAGTCCACCTTCGACGGGCGCAAGGAGATGTGCCTGGTGATCGAGTTGGTGGATTCCCTTCCGGAGAAGTTCAAGATCGAGCACCTTGCCTGCATCCTGGCCGGGACGGCCAATTCCAAGATCCAGTCGTACAAGCACGACCAGCTGAAGCTTTTCGGCGCCGGCAAGGCCCACTCGGAACGTTTCTGGTGCACCGTGATGCACCAGGGCATCATCCTCCGCCTTTTGGACAAGGAGATCGAGACCTATGGCCTCATCTCCGTCACCCCGCAGGGCGAGGAGTTCTTCCGCAATCCCCAGTATCTCGAACTGGTCGAGGACCGCGTCTTCACCGGCGGCGGGGATGACGAAGAGGACGAGGAGGCGGCAGCAGCGTCGGCCGCGATCCGCTCCGGCGGAGGCGGCGGCGACCCGGTGCTGCTCTCGATGCTCAAGGACCTGCGAAAGGACATGTCCCGCAGGCTCAAGTTGCAGCCGTGGATCATCTTCGGAGATCCTTCCCTGGAGGATATGTCCATCCAGTATCCTATTCGTTTCGAGGAGCTCAAGAACTGCCAGGGAGTGGGCGAGGGCAAGGCCAGGAAATTCGGCAAGGAGTTCCTGGACCTGATAGCCAAGTACGTCGAGGAGAACGAAATCACCCGTCCGGACGACTTCGTGGTCAAGTCCGCTCCGACCAAGTCCGGCGGCAAGATCTATATCATCCAGAGCATCGACAGGCGTATGTCGCTCGAGGACATCGCCGAGGCCAAGGGCATGGAGATGGACGAGCTCATGACCGAGATCGAAGCCATCGTGTCGTCCGGACTCAAGCTCAACCTCAATTATTTCATAGAGCAGAACATTGACGAGGATGTGGTCGAGGAGATTTACGATTATTTCAAGGACGAGGCCGAGTCTGACTCGATAGAGGACGCCATCAAGGCCCTCGGGGCCGACTATGACGAGATGGAGATCCGCCTGGTGCGCATCAAGTTCCTCTGTGAGATAGCCTCTTAAAAGTGTATGATACCTCAGGAAACGGTTGACAGGATCCTGGATGCTGCCAGGATCGATGAAGTGGTGGGTGACTTCGTGACGCTCAGGCGCCGCGGAGCCAACCTTGTCGCCTGTTGCCCTTTCCACAACGAGAAGACCCCTTCGTTCTACGTTTCTCCCTCCAAGGGCATCTTCAAATGTTTCGGCTGCGGCAAGGCCGGCTCCGCCGTCGGCTTCGTGATGGAGCACGAGCACTACACCTATGTGGAAGCTCTGAAGTACCTTGCCAACAAGTATCACATTGAGGTCAAGGAAAAGGAAGAGACGGTCGAAGATATAGCCGCCAGACAGCGTACGGAGAGCCTGATGCTGGTATCGGAGTTCGCGCAGAAGTTCTTTGTGGACAGTCTGTTGCACACTGACGAAGGACGCAATGTCGGACTTGCCTATCTTCACTCCCGCGGGCTTGATGACGAGACCATCGAAAGGTTCGGGCTCGGCTGGGCGCCGTCCGGCCGCACGGCGCTGACGGACGCCGCGCTCGCCGCAGGCTATAAGCCCGAATATCTGGTGGAGACCGGGTTGTGCATCCAGTATGAAGACGGCCGTCTGGTGGATCGTTTCCACGAAAGGGCTATGTTCCCCATCCATTCTCTCGGCGGCCGCGTCATCGCTTACAGCGGGCGTACTCTGCACAACGACGGGAATATCGCCAAGTACGTCAATTCTCCCGAGACGCCCATCTATGTCAAGAGCCGCGCCTTGTACGGCGTATGGCTGGCGAAAGGGGAGATATCCAAGGCGGACAAGTGCTTCCTTGCCGAGGGCAATGTGGACGTGGTGTCCATGCACCAGCTGGGACTGGGCAATACCGTAGCATCCTGCGGCACTTCGCTTACCGAGGAGCAGATCCGCATCATTAAGAAATTTACCGGGAACATCACGGTGATGTATGACGGCGACAAAGCCGGCATACATGCTGCCCAAAGGGCCATCGGAATGATCCTGAAGGAAGGTATGGACGTCAAGCTGGTGCTGTTCCCCGACGGGGACGACCCGGATTCGTTCTGCCGCAAGCATACACTCGAGGAGGTGCAGGAGTTCATCGTCGGGAACGAGCTCGACTTCGTGTCCTATATGGCTCTCGTCAATCCCCTGCCGGCCAACGATCCGCTGAAGAGGGCCAACCTCATCAACGAGATCGCCGATACCGTTGCGCTGATACCGGATGCGGTGAAGCGCTCCGTGTTCGTTGATGCCGTCTCGCAGCGTTTCGGAGTGGAGACGCGCGTCATCTTCGAGCGCATCAATGCCGACAGGAGGCAGATGCGCGAGGACGAACGCAAGGAGGCGGAGCGGGCGCGGAGGCGGGCGGAGGCCGGGCTTCAGCCCGACTACGACCCGGCCAGCCCTGCGGCGCCCGCTCCCGCCAGTCCCGAGGAGCAGACCATGGCTTCGCTCGAGGAGAACAGGACACTCGCTCCCGCTGAACGGGAGCTCTTGACATTCATCCTGTCGTATGGTACGTCCGAACTCGATTTCGAGAGCGACTCCGACTACTATTCCGGCAGCGAGGATGACAAGCCTACCGTCGCGGATTTCATCCGGGCGTCGTTGGAAGCAGATGGCATCTCCTTTGCCAACAGTGCTTTACGCGCCACGTACGATGCCTATATGAAGGAGTATGACGAGGGCTATGAGCAGGATGAGATTGTCCGTACGCTGCTCAACTCTCCCGACCGTACGGTCGCTTTCGTGGCGGCCGAGCTGTCGATGGAGAAGCATCAGCTTACCGTGAAGAACTTCGAGCAGGCCCTTACCACCACGGCATCGTGGCTGGTCAACTTCGTCCCCAAGGCGATACTCGTCTATGCCGAAAAGAGGATAGAGGACCGGATGGGCACCCTGATTAAGTCCCTGGCCACTGCTCCCGAGGAGGAGCAGACTGCGATAATGGAGGAGATGCAGAAGCTCTCCGCCGCCCAGAAGAGGGTCAAGGTCAAGATAGGAAGAGAAAGAATCAACTGACAATATGGAAAAGAATCACAAACGAACCCTGGTGACCTGCGCGCTGCCTTACGCCAACGGTCCCGTTCACATCGGCCACCTTGCCGGCGTCTATGTACCTGCCGATATCTATGTCAGGTATCTCAGGATGCGCGGCGAGGACGTGCTCTACGTCTGCGGCTCGGACGAGCACGGAGTGCCCATCACCATCAAGGCCCGCCAGCAGGGCTGTACGCCGCAGGACATTGTGGACAAGTACCACGGCATCATAAAGGAGTCCTTCACCGGGCTCGGAATCAATTTCGACATCTATGGCAGGACTTCGTCCGCCGTGCATGCCGAGACTTCTTCGGGATTCTTCCGCAAGCTGTACGATGAGGGCAAGTTCGTCACCAAGGAGTCGGAGCAGTACTACGACCCGGAGGCGAAGACCTTCCTAGCTGACCGCTATATCGTCGGCACTTGCCCCAAGTGCGGCAATGAAGGCGCCTACGGCGACCAGTGCGAGAAGTGCGGAAGCACGCTCAGCCCCGAGGAACTGATCAATCCCAAGTCCAAGCT
Organism: uncultured Bacteroidales bacterium; assembly: GCA_946405645.1. Next base: position 3,819 of record CAMJHW010000006.1, on the reverse strand, counting down.
CAGCGGTGCGGAACCGGTCAAGAAAAAGACCACGCACTGGTACCTGCCCCTGCAGGATTACGAGCAGTGGCTCCGTAAGTGGATACTCGAGGGCCATACTGAGTGGCGCCCCAATGTCTATGGCCAGGTCAAGAGTTGGCTGGACGGCGGCCTCCAGCCGCGCGCCGTCACCCGCGACCTCGACTGGGGCGTTCCCGTGCCTGTCGAGGGAGCGGAGGGCAAGGTGCTCTATGTCTGGTTCGACGCTCCCATCGGATATATCTCCAACACTCGTGAGTTGCTGCCGCAGTCTTGGGAGAAATGGTGGGAGAGTCCGGATACCAAGCTCGTCCACTTCATCGGCAAGGACAATATCGTGTTCCACTGCATCGTATTCCCGTCGATGCTCAAGGCCTATGGAGACTTTGTCCTGCCGGAGAATGTACCTGCCAACGAGTTCCTGAACCTGGAGGGCGACAAGATCTCGACTTCGCGCAACTGGGCGGTCTGGGCCCACGAGTATCTGGAGCAGTTCCCCGGCAAGGAAGACGTGATGCGTTACGTACTTACCGCCAACGCTCCCGAGACCAAGGACAACGATTTCAGCTGGAAGGATTTCCAGACCCGCAACAACAGCGAGCTGGTGGCGATCTTCGGCAATTTCGTCAACCGTGCAGTCGTTTTGACGCACAAGTATTTCGAAGGCCGGGTACCGGCTTGCGGAGAGCTTCTGGATGTCGACCGCGAGGCTCTCGCTGCCATCCCCGAGCTGAAGGCCTCACTCGAGCGCAACCTCGATACCTATCATTTCCGCGAGGCGCTGAAGGATGCGATGGGAATCGCCCGCGTGGGCAACAAATACATCTCCGACACTGAGCCTTGGAAGGTTGCCAAGACCGACATGGGCCGGTGTGCGACCATCCTCAACGTGTCGCTGCAGATCTGCGCCGACCTGGCCATCGCCTTCGAGCCGTTCACTCCGTTCGCTGCCGAGCGCTTGCGCAATATGCTGCGCGTAGGGCTCTCTGCCGGTTCCGATCACCGCGTGGGCGAGCAGGAGACGGTCAACACTTTCAAGGAGGGTGAAGGCGCGGCGCTGCACACCGTGCATGCCGGCGCCTCTGCGCCCGCTTCGGGCCTGTCGCTCGACTGGACCGCCCTCGGAGGCTCCGAGCTGCTGCCCGCAGGGCACGAAATCGGCGCGGCCGAGCTCCTGTTCTCGAAGATCGAGGACGACGCCATCCAGGCCCAGCTCGACAGGCTCGCGGCCGTCAAGGCGGAGCGTGAGGCGGCCGAGGCCGCCGCAGTTGCCGCCGAAGCCGCGGAGCGCATCGAGCCGCAGAAGGCGGAGTGCAGCTTCGAGGACTTCGACAAGATGGACATCCGCACGGCCACCGTACTGGAGGCCGAGCGCGTCCCGAAGACCGATAAGCTCCTGAAGCTTACCATCGATACCGGTATCGACACCCGTACCATCGTTTCCGGCATCGCAGAGTATTATACTCCCGAACAGATGCTCGGCAAGCAGATCTGCATCCTTGCCAATCTCGCTCCGCGCAAGATCCGCGGCATCGAGTCCAAGGGTATGATCCTGATGGCCCGTCAGGGTGACGGCCAGATGCGCTTCATCACTCCCCAGGAAGTTTTGAAGAACGGTTCGCAGATAGGATAAGCTCATGGGAGACAATACCAAAAGATACATCGCAGTCCACCTTGGCGCCACTGGCGGCAAGGTGGTTCTCGCTTCCATAGCCGCCGGGAAGGTGACCACGGAAACAGTACATTCTTTCCCCATTCCTTCGGTCGACATAGGTGGATACTCCCTGTGGGACATCTATGCGGCGTATGCGGAAGTCCTGAAAGGACTGTCCACCGTCGGCTCCCGCAAACTGCCGGTCGAATCCGTCGGCATCGATGCCTGGGGACCGGGTATTGTCTGCGTTGCCAAGGACGGCAGTTTCCTGGGTCTTCCCAGGGTAATGGACGACGTCCTGTCCGAGTCCGTCCAGGCCAGGTTCTTCAAGCGCCTCGAGCGCCGGGAGCTCTATGAGGCTTCCGGCGTGAACGTGCTGGATTCGCACGCTGCGTTGCAGCTCTTCAGTATGTACCGTGAGAAGAGGATTGCCCTGGACGATGCCAAGTATCTGCTTTTCATCCCCGAAGCCGTCGCATTCCTGTTGACGGGGAAGCGTTTTGTGGAGTTTACATCCCTCAGCGGAGCCGGTCTGGTTGACAGGCGCAAGCACAAAGTGTCCAGGGACGTGTTGAGTGCTTGCAAGGTGCGGCCGAAGCGGTTCCCCTCCGTGGTTCAACCGGGTACTAAGGTGGCCAAGCTCAGTGAAGAGGCCGCCCAGGCGACCGGTCTCGGGCGCGTCCAGGTCCTGGCCGTCGCCGGACACGACGTCGCCTCCGCCTCCGTCGCCGTACCCTATGGCATCTCCACTGTATCCGACACTACTGCAGTCCATTCCGACAGTCCTTCCTCTCCTTCCCATCGTACCGATGGATTCGGTGCCGAAGGCGCCGCTTTCCTGATCTTGGACGATGTCAGCGTGATGGGCGTGGAGACGGCTTCCCCCATTGTCAACGACCAGACCTTCGAGATGAACTTCTCCAACGAGGCCGGTCCCGGAGGTGTCAATCTTCTGGTCAAACGCATTGCCGGTGTCGATTTGCTGGAGCGCTGCGTCGCCTCCTGGCGCGCGGCGGGCCGGGCATACGGTCCGGAGGACCTGGCCCAGATGGCCCGCGAAGGCGCCGAAATCAACGCGCAGCTCGACCCCGAGGATCCCACCCTCCTCTCCGCCGTCCCTCCCATCTCCATCCCCGGCAGCGTCTCATCTTCTTCCGCCACCCCCGGCGTCTTCACCGACTCTGCCGTTTCGGCCGCCATCAAGCGCTACTGCTCCCTTCGGAGCATGGCTGTTCCGGCCGATGATGCCGCTTTGGTAAGGCTCATCTACACCTCCTTGGCGGAAAAGATCGGAGACACATTCATCAAGCTTCAGAGTGTGACCCCCTTCCGCATCAAGGCTCTCCATATCGTCGGCTCCGGCACTCCTATCCCCGGTATCGATTCCGGTTTGGCCCCGGGACTTTTCCTGACGGAAGAAGGGACTGTCGACCCGGTTCTCTGCCAGTTGGTCGCCGATGAATGCTCTGTTCCGGTGACCGCTGGTCCTGCCGACGCCGCTGTCCTCGGAAATATCCTTGTCCAGGCCGGAGGGGTCCAGACCGGTTCCGGCCGGTCCGCCCTCACCCGGACTGCCCTCGACGCTCTCTCAATAGCCACTTACACCCCCGGCCTCGAGTTATGAAACTCTCCAAGGGCCAGATGTTTTTCCTGAAGATGATTTCTCGCTCCTCTTCCCGGCTACTTGCTCCTATAGCTCTATTCTCCTTCCCCCCGCCTCGTCTTTGCGGCACTTAGCACCGTATCCCCCCCCCTGGCTTCTTGCCCGTGATTTGTAACTTAATCAATCTTTTAAAAGCCTCACAACTATCTCCTAACTCATCCCACTGCGGAAGGTCTGCTAAACCCTTCGAGACCTTCCTCACATCATCGCTCCTCCAGCCTGCTCCAATGCAGTATTACTGCGGAAGGTCTACACCGTTTCAGCAGACCTTCCGCACTATAGGTCTTAACCTTCTGGAGTCGCCCAGAGGTTGAGGTAGTTTTGAAGGTAATGTGCGGAGGTCACCCGCGGGTTGTGACTGTTGTGGGGGTAACGTGCGGGAGGATCAGAGGTAAATCAGGCGGGAGAGGTTTTCGGGGGAGAAGATGTGTTGGGCGAGAGTCTGGAGGTCGGAGGCGGTGACCGCCTCGATGGCGGCCTTGTT